>JBOGMI010001002.1:0-2565 GCA_050746645.1 Bryobacteraceae bacterium
GCAGTCGTCGAAGCCGCCAAAGAGACGCGGCGCAGCGGGGGCATCTCCCCCGACCGGCAGCTCGAACTTGCGGCATTTCTGGCATCGGAACGCTCCAACCACATCGCCGGAAAACTCATCCACGTGACCGACGATTGCCGCAAGCTAAAAAATGCCACCCTGCGGCCGGACGCGTTTACCCTGCGTAGGGTGGAGCGCTGACGGTCACCGCGTGAACGGAGTCAGGACTTTTCGGCCGCTCCTTGGTTCCAGTGCTTCCAATCCGAATAGTCGACGTGCAGCCGGGAAGTTACTTCTTCCGGGCAGCCATCCCATTCGGCGAGAGCCTTATTGCCCTTGTACTGGAGGTCTGCGATTCCCATTTTGCTTGAGTAGAACCCGCCGAGAACCAGATCACGGATGCGGTTGAAAGCAGCCACGGCATTCGCGTCCGCAGGCGCAGCTTTGGCCGGGTAGGCGATGCGGTCGAGGATCTGGTTCTGTTGCGCCTCGGAGCAATCTACGAAATCGCGACGGAAATGCCGGTTGCATTCCATGTCGATCCAAGCCAATCCTCCGAGCACTTCGGTTTTGAGCAAGCCGCCTTTCAGGTTGAGCCAGTCATCTAGAAATTCCGGCACGCCTGCCTGAGAGGCGCTGCCCGTGCGCTCATCAGCGGGAATGATCCGGTCGCTGAGGACATGAATCATCTTCCACTCATGCGGATTGAAGATTTTGGGTTTGTACGCTTCGCCAGACTTCGCTGTCGCCGCGGGTGAAGCCAGGGCGGCGAGGGGCACCATAGCGGCCGCCGGAGCGAGTGTGATGGCCTGCAATAGGTCCCGCCGATTCAGCGAACCCGATTTCTTTTTGTTTTCTTCGCTACTCACGAAATCCTCCGTTTCCATCCACTCTCAAAGATTTCTCTTTCGCACCTGATCCGCCACATACTCCGAAGTTCGCCATCCCAGAGCCATTATGCTGAGGGTAGGGTTCTTGTCTGCGTTGCTGACGAAAGGAGCCCCATCGGTGAGAAAGAGGTTCTTGCAATCCCATGCCTGGCAGTGCGGGTTCAAGACGGAAGTAGAGCGGTTCGCGCCCATCCGGGCCGCGCCGACTTCGTGGATGATGGCGCCGCCTCGGGAGATGCCCCAGTTGTCCTCAGGACCGAAGGTTTCCATTGGCTCGCCTCCCGCAGTGACAATGATTTCCCGGAAGGTCTCGCGGGCGTATTTCGCCATCTGGATTTCATTTTCCGACCACTTGAAGTGAAATTTCAGGACGGGAATGCCCCACTCGTCGACCACGTTTTTATCGATCTCGCAGTAGCTGTTCTCGTTGGGAATCATCTCGCCCCGGCAGGAGAAACCTACAAATGCGCCGTATATCTTGCGGACTCCGCTTTTCAACTCGCGGCCGTATCCGCCGCCGAGAAGACGTTCGCTGCCGGAGAACGCTGTCGGACCGGGCATTCCGAATCCGCCTCCAAACTCGATGTGAAACCCGCGCGGAAAAGGCAACTGATGCCGAAGCTGCTTGTCATAGTTCCACCAGGGCATGTACATATGTAATCCGCCGGCGCCATCTTCGTTATGCGGAGGCAGGCTCTGCATAAAAGGGAAGAAGCCGCTGCTTCCGTCCGCACCCACGGTATCCATCAAGTACTTGCCCACCATGCCATTGGAATTTCCGAGACCATCCGGATGCGTCGCGCTCTTCGAATTCAGTAGCAGGCGCGCCGTCTCACAGTTGCTCGCGGCAACCACAACAATTTTCCCGCGCACCTGTACTTCACGGCGGGTTTTCTTGTCGATGTAAGAGACACCGTTCGCCAGCCCGTCTTTTCCAACCAGGACCTCTCGCGCCATCGCGTTGCACCGGACTTCCAGATTGCCGGTGGCCATTGCCGGAGGAATCAGCACAGTCGAGGAGGAGAAATTGGACGATTGGGCGCAACTGCGTCCGCATTGCCCACAGTAGTGACAATGGGGCCGACCATGGAGCGGCACGGTTAAAACGGAGCGCCGCGCCGGGATGCAAGGGATACCTAGCTTCCGGCAAGCTTTCTGAATGACCAGCTCATGGCAGCGCGGTTTCGGCGGAGGAAGAAATTTCCCATCCGGAGTATTTTCCAAGCCTTCGGCGCTGCCGTAGACGCCGATATATTCTTCGACCTTGTCGTAATAAGGGGCAAGATCATCGTAAGTGATGGGCCAATCGAACCCGTGTCCGTCGCGCGTGTAGGGTTTGAAGTCATAAGGACCCATGCGCAAAGAGATTCGTCCCCAGTGGTTCGTCCGTCCACCGAGCGCCCGCGTCCGCCACCACGTCCAGTCACTGCCCGGAGCGGTGGTGTAAGGCTCGCCGGGAATGTGCCAGCCGCCGTAACCGGGATCGAAGTAGCCGTTCGGCTTTTCCGGCGTTGCGGCACCGCGGTGCGGCGCCTGATAATGCCACTGAAACATCGTGGATTGCTTTGCGGTATCCCACCATTCTCCGGCCTCGAGCATCAGGCATTTGGCGCCGGCCTTGGTCAGCACGTACGCGGCGATCCCGCCACCTGCTCCCGAGCCGACGATAATGGCG
>JBOGMI010001003.1:0-3288 GCA_050746645.1 Bryobacteraceae bacterium
GCGTTACTCGGTGGGCGAGCAACTGCGCCGAATTTTGCGCCTGCGTGCGGCCAAATCGGCGGAGGCTATGCGGAACTGCGCTGAATTTCTAAGCAAGTGGGGTTAAGGAGCCGCTATCGCCATCCGAATGCTATTCCAGCCGCATTGCCGAAACCGGGTCTGTGTTGATGGCGCGATAGGCCGGGAGCAAGGCAGCCAGAGATCCGCAGAGCAAAATGCATGCAATGGTGATGGCAAATGCCGGCGCATCGAAACCTTGGATGCCGAAGAACAGCTTTTGTGAAATCTGCAAGAGAACCGCGGCCGCGATGGTTCCGCAAACCAGCCCGGCTACGATTCCGGCAAAGAGGCGCCCGCACACCGTTCGGATAATGTCTCGCGACTGTGCTCCGATGGCCATGCGGATGCCGATCTCGCGCGTCCGGGCGGCGACCGAATAGGCGAGCGTTCCGAAAATTCCAGCCGCGGCCAAGGCGAGGGCGATGATCGCGAAAAAGCCGGAGAGCAAGGTGAGGATGCGCTCCTGCCACAGCGAGTTCGCCACTTCCTGTTCGAGTGCGGCGCTCGCAACGATGGGCATTTGCGGATCGCGGGTATGGATCAGCTTGCGAATCTCAGCGAGCAGCGGCTTGGGATCGCCGAAAGTCCGTGCGTATAAGACCGATCCGCCGCCCAAACCATACGCGGTGGCGAGCTTTGTCTCTTTTAACGAACGGTATTTCGCGGTTCCCACAACTCCCACGATGCTGAAGTTAGGAGCCTTATTGCCGTTCGTGCCAGTGACCATAGCCTTGCCGATTGGATCCCGGTTCGCGAAGAACTTCTTGACGAAGGCTGTGTTTACCACAATCGGCTGTGGGTTATGGCCGCGGTCGGATTTCTCCAGACTGCGCCCGGCGAGCAGCGGAATGCCCATGGTGCGGAAGTAACTGGTGGTGACGTTATTGACGCTTGTATTCAGGAAGGTCTTCTTGGAGAAGACTTGGCCCTCGGGAGTTAGGGTCATTTTGATGCCGATTCCGTGCATCACACCCGCCCATGCACTGGCAGCCGAACGCACTCCCGGCAGGGAAGCGATTTCCTGCCGGATTTCGCGAAGAAACGTCTTGGCACGCGCTGAGGAATAACCCCCAACTTGGGGATTGAGATCGACTTCGACGATATGCGCTTCGTCGAATCCCGGATTCAGGTGCTGCAAGGTCCAGAACGTCTTCAGCATCAGGACAGCGCCTGCGACCAGAATGACCGAGATCGCCACCTGAATACCTACCATGAGGACTCCGGAGAAGACTCCCAGTCCTTTTCTCCGGTGCTGCTTCAGGTCCTCGACGACATTGGTCCTCGCCGACCGCCAGGCCGCTCCCAATCCGGAAAGAAAGATGGTGAGCAGGCAGACCGCGACAACAAACAAAACCACTCTGCGATCCACGGAGATGTTGAGTACTTGCGGCGCCGCAAACATCGGCATCCACCCTCTCACCTCAGGCAGCATGCCCAACAGAACCGGTGAGATCGCATAGAAAAACAGGATGGCAAGCCCGGCGCTGGGGATGGTCCACAACAAACTTTCCACAAACGTCTGGCGGAGCAGTTGCCAGGGCCGCGCTCCTACCGCGATACGGATGGCAATTTCTCGTTTGCGCTGCTCTGCCTGAGCCAGCAGCATGCCGGACACGCTCGCGCATACGGCCAGGAGCAGTAATCCGGCCGCTCCCATCAACACATAAAGGGCTGCGGAGAACTTCTGCCGCATATGCGAGAGCCCGTGGCTGGCCGAGCGCAGCTTGATGCGGTACTCCGTTTCGAATTGAAAGAAGCCATTTGCATTCGCTTGGGTCATTTGACCAGCGGCGACACGCTGCGAAACAGCTCGGCGCCACGCGGCGACATCGGCGTTGTGAAGAGTCCGGAAGATCGCGGTTGACGCGGCGGCCGGAGTCACTCCGGGAGCGAGGCGAACCAGGACTTGAAAGCCGAGCGGCGTATTTCGCCCGCCTACATGGAATACCGCATACCCGGTCAGAATGCGCGCCGCCGAAATCGGGAGCCAGACATCCGGCACCCGATCGATATTGAGGCCGTGAAATTCTTTGGGCAATACGCCGACAATCTCAAACGGGAAATTTTTGATGCGCAATTTCCGCCCGAGCACGTTGCGGCTCCCGTTCAGTTGCGATTTCCAGAACTGCTCGCTGATCACAACGGGAATGCCGGATGTAGTCTTCGCGTCGGCCGGCGTGAGGCTCCGCCCGCGTATCGCGTCCACACCCAGTGCGGAAAAATAATTCGGCGAAACGATGGCCGTCGAAACCAGCTTCGTCCTGTCGTCGGCTTGGAGCGGCTGGAAACTGATATCGTTCCATTCTTCTGAGGCGACCGCCGCCGGGAACAGATCCTTCCTCGCCTGGATCTTCGCGTAAACACCATAGAAGAATCCAGTGTCGGGCCGCACTTGCCGCACTCGATTCTTTTCAATCAGAAACAAATTTTGCGGATCGCGAACGGGGAGCGGTTTCAGAATTGCCGCATTGATGAAGCTGAAGATCAGCGTGTTGGCGCCGATGCCGACGCCGAGCAGGAGAATCACAACGGCGATCAGGCCCTTGCTTCGCTTCCCCTGCCGCAGCGCATAGCGAAAATCGGACCACATGACAGCGGATTATAGCGCCGCAAACGCGACCTGGACCGATCGCGCTTACCCATTGCTACGCAAACCGAGAAGAGATCGACGAAGAGATCGCCGCCCAAGACCGGGCGGCGGAGGCTCTGGCGCGTCAAGCCAGACAGCTCAGATCCCAATCATCGGAGGAATATTTCCGAGATCCTGAAGATCCGAAACTGAGCCCGAAGCGTCAGCGCCCTAGAATGGAGGAGTTTCCGGCTCAGATTCTGCAGCGCCTTGAGAACTCCTCGCCGCCTCGCCCACCTAATTGAAGGTGGCCACCGCTGCGCTCACACAGGAAGAAACCCTGCACTGGCTCGCGTTGCGGCTTACGCCGGGCCTGGGCACGCTGGGCGCACTGAAGTTGTTGGAGAAATTAAAATCACCGCAGGCGATTTTTCGCTCTTCCGCCTCCGAGCTGCAGGCCGCGGGTTTGAGTTCGGCTCTGGCGCGAAATGTCGCGAGCGGATGCTCTTTTGAAGATGCCGTCACGCAGCAAGAGGCCATGCTGCGAACCGGCGTGGAATTGATTTCTATCCAGGACAGCCGCTATCCGGCGCGGCTGCGGGAAATCTTCGATCCACCGATCGTTTTGTTTGCCCGTGGGCATTTGGACCTCCTTCAAG
>JBOGMI010001004.1:0-1282 GCA_050746645.1 Bryobacteraceae bacterium
CAGGCGGCGGACACCGAAGCGCAGTTGGCCGGTGTCATGGCCCACGAAGTTTCGCACGTCGTTCTTCAGCACGCGGTGTGTAACTACCAGAAAGAGCAGACATACGGACTATTTGCCCGCATAGGACAATTGGCGGCGGGTCTAATTCTCGGAGGAACGGCCAGTAATGTCGCGCAGCAGGGCATCGGGATTGCCGCCAATCTCGGCTTCCTGAAAATGTCGCGCGGTGACGAAAAGCAAGCCGATCTCGAAGGCGCGCAGATCCTCTACGATGCCGGCTACGATCCGCGCGGGCTGCCTCAATTTTTCGAGACCATCGAGGCCAAGAACGGCAACAGCGTTCAGTTTCTCAGCGATCACCCCAACCCAGGTAACCGGTCCGAATATGTGGATAAAGAGATCGCGACCTTCCCGCCACGGGCGCATAACATCGTCACCAGTCCCGAGTTCAAAGAGATCAGAGCACGTGCAGAGAAGATGCACCCTTATACCGATAAAGAGGTGTCCTCGGGAGTCTGGAAGAAAAATCCGGCTCGCTGAAGAGCACAGGAACCTACGGTCGCTTACGCTTCCGGCTCAGTTTCAGCACCAACGACTTAGGAAGATACAGCGGAGGGCGCCGCGGCGGCGGGAAAGGCTTGGTCGAGAGAAGAAAGATCGAAATCGGGAGGCAACATTTTGGCGATGGCGTCGCCAAGCTTCATTTCTTCGCGTTGTTTGCGCAACTTGGCGGTTGCTATGTGGACGGCGTGTCTCTCGGCTTTGCGCGATTCTTCGGCCTCAGCGCGTTTTTGCGAAGCAAAGCCAATTTCGGCTAACTGCCGTGCTTTCTTGCGTTTCTGGAACTCGGCCGAGGCGCGCTGGTACGCGCGGTCCTGGGCGGCGTGGTAGCGAACATAACATTCGAGCTCGCGAGGGTCAAGACTGACGGGGATGCCGCCGATTTTGGCCTCCTCAGGAGTTTTCGGCTCGAGCGCAAAACAGGTGTTCTGCAGGCGCAGGGCTCGCTTGGCGAGCCAGGTGTGTTCGGCCATTTTGACAACCAACTCGATTTCGGCCTGGCCGACGGGTTGTTCGTCTTCAATGAGTTTGTTGAGGAAAGCGTCGTAGTTTTCCTGCTTTTCGACTTCTTTGAGGACGCGGACGTTGGCGCAGAGGCCGTGTTTGACGCCGTTCTGGGCGACTTTGGCCTTGGTCTCGACGGACTTGGGGCCACAAGATTTCTGTGCGTTGCGGCGGTTGGCCGCGATTTGTTTGGCAGTTGCCATAGTGGTGTGTCCAG
>JBOGMI010001005.1:0-1149 GCA_050746645.1 Bryobacteraceae bacterium
AAAGGGGTTCTTGCAGTTCGATTGGGAAGGGTTAGTGTAGCTACCCGGGGGATGAGGTGTCTCAATATCTCCCCAGTAACCACTGGAGGAAAGAATGCGTTTTCTTGCCGTTAGGCCCGCTATAGGGCGGAAGGTTCTTTTAAGTGCGCCGTTGATGTTGGGACTGGCGCTATGGACGGGCTTGCCGCCGGGCGCCCATGCGCAGATCATCAACGGTTCGATTGTGGGCACGATCACCGATCCCACGGGCGCCGTGATCCAGAAATCCACGGTGACCGCAACGGATACGGGCACGGGACTGAAACGCGTCGTCCAAACGGGCGCCGGCGGAGTGTATGGCATGAGCAGCCTCGCGCCTGGCACATACGACGTTACGGCTACCGCAAGCGGGTTCCGGCCGGAGCAAAAATCGCAAGTCGTGATTACGCCCGGCGCAACGGTTCGCGTGAACCTTCAATTGCAGGTAGGCTCGGCAACGCAAGAGGTGAGCGTTTCCGCAATGGCGGTCCAGCTCCAAACAGACAAAGCCGATACGCACACGGAAATCACGGCGGAGAATATGCATACGCTCCCACTCGGCGGCAACCGCCAGTATCAGGCGTTGATTAATCTTGCGCCCGGTACCACTCAAGGAGCTTTCGCCAATTCCAATCTCGACGTTCCCGCCACGCCCCAAGCCACATACGTAAACGGCGCCAACGAGCAGACCAATACAACCAGAATCGATGGAATCGAGAGCGTAAATATGTGGCTTCCGAGGTATCCAGGCTTTCAAGTTCCGGCGCAGGATGTCGACGCGGTAACCGTCACCACCAGCGCCTCGGACGCGGCTCAGTCTTATGGCGGCGCCTCATCGGTCAGCGTGGTGACGAAATCGGGCACCAACCAGATTCATGGAAGCGCTCTCTGGTTCCATAACGACCAGCACCTCAATGCCCGAAACTTCTTCCTCAAAGGCCAGAAGCCTGTGACCATTTTCAACGATGGTGGAGGCACCATCGGCGGCCCGATCAAGAAAAACAAGCTCTTCTACTTTTTTAGCTTCGATGGGACGATGCAAAAAACCGGCGCCAACGGCGTCTATACTGTTCCCACGGCGGATCAGCGGGCCGGCGATTTCTCCGCCTATGACACGCAGATTTATAATCC
>JBOGMI010001006.1:0-1026 GCA_050746645.1 Bryobacteraceae bacterium
CGCATTCTTCGTGCAGTTTGTCGAACATCGTTAGATCACCACCGTGTCGTGCAGCATTTCTTCGAGCGAACGGCTCCATCTTTGTTTTAACTCGAAAACGGAGCTGTCGATGAGGATCGTTCCGCGATTGCGAATCGTCAGCTTGTCTCCGCCCGTCGTGCCGAGATCGGCAGCCTCCACAGCGCTCTTCTTTGCGGATGCCAGCACTCGTTCGGGCGATGCAGTTGTGACGAGAACCCGCGAAGGGCCTTCGTGGAACAGCAGAAGCTCGGGCGCGAGATCCGCATCGAGATCCAGGGCCACGCCGATGTCTTCCGCTCCGAAGCATGATTCCGCCAGGGCCACCGCCAACCCGCCATCGGACAAATCATGCGCCGAGGCGACCGCTCCTTCGCGGACCAGTTCGCGAATACAAGCTTGGGCGCGTTTTTCGTAATGCATGTCCAGCTTGGGCGGACGGCCCCAGAGCGATTTCGCGATCGTCTTGGCATATTGTGTGCCGCCGAGTTCGTCTCCATCCGCCGCGCCCAAGCCTCCCAGTAAAATCACGCGCAAGCCCGAGCGTGGAAACGAATTGCCGATGGGCGGGGCAGTGGGAAGCGTCCCGACGATGCCAACCACCGGGGTTGGCAGAATCGGAGCACCGAGCGTCTCGTTGTACAGGCTCACGTTCCCGCCGGTTACCGGAACTTCGAAAAAGCGGCAGGCTTCGGCCAAACCTTCGATTGATTCCACGATCTGCGCCATGATCTCCGGGCGCTCGGGATTGCCGAAATTCAGATTGTTCGTCGTGGCGATGGGCAGGGCGCCGACCGTTGAAAGATTCCGGCAGCACTCGGCCACGATCAGCTTCGTGCCTTCGCGCGGATCGAGCGAGCAGTAGCGCCCGTTGCCGTCGAGCGCCATCGCGACCGAAGTCTTCGTGCCTTTGATGCGCACAATGGCCGCATCCGAACCCGGTCCGGCGATGGTATTGGTGCGCACTTGCGAATCGTACTGCTGCCAAACCCAGTCCTTCGAGCAAAG
>JBOGMI010001007.1:0-1538 GCA_050746645.1 Bryobacteraceae bacterium
TGGACGGCAATGCGCTCATCGATCTATTCGAGCGCTTCGTAGAAGACAAGCTGATCCAGCCGACGATTATCTACGATTTTCCGGTCGAGGTTTCGCCGCTGTCGAAGAACAAGCCGGACGAGCCGGCGTTTGTCGAGCGCTTCGAAATCTACGCCGCAGGTTTGGAGATCGCAAACGCATTCACCGAGCTCAACGATCCGCGCGAGCAGTGCCGCCGATTCCAAGCGCAGCTTGCGGCGCGCGCGGCCGGGGATGAAGAGGCGCACATGATGGACGAGGATTACCTTCGCGCGCTTTGTTATGGCTTGCCGCCAACGGCCGGCGAAGGCATCGGCATCGACCGCCTTACGATGCTGTTTACCGATGCGAAATCGATTCGCGATGTGATCCTCTTCCCTCTGCTCAGGCCCGAAGGCGAAATCGGCATTGCGGAGCGGCTGAAAAACCTGGACGGAGGACGGGCTTAAGCCCGCGCGGAGCTTTAGCTCCGCAGGCGGATATTCATATGTCCCGCTTTGAATGGATGGTGGCGCTGCGCTACTTGCGAGCGCGGCGCAAGCAGACCGTCATCTCGGTGATCACCGCGATCTCGATTGTGGGCGTCGCGGCCGGTGTCATGGCGCTCATTATCGCGCTGGCGGTCAACAACGGCTTTCAAAGCACGCTGCAGGCCGATCTGCTCAGCGCTACCGGCGACGTCACCATACTCAGCCGGGATGCGGACATGGGCATCGACAACTGGCCGCAGCTCGTGCCTAAGCTGAGGCAAATTCCGGGCGTCCTTGCGGCCACGCCCGGCTTGTACGGCCAGGTCGCGCTTAAAGGACCGCTGGTCTCGGCGGGCGCAGTACTCAAAGGAGTTCCGCTCGGTAACGGCGCTTCGGTACCGCCGCTGCTGCGGCATTTGCAGTCCGGTTCGCTGACCGCTTTCAGCAATCGCGAGCATCGCTACAACATCATTCTTGGCGCCGGGCTTGCCGATACGCTCGGACTGCGCGCGGGCAGCAACGTTTCGGTGATCGGCTCGCAATTGACGCCGATGGGCATCGCGCCCGCCTTGTTTCGTTTTCATGTCGCGGGTATTTTTGATGCGGGTCTATACGACATCAATTCCGCATGGGCGTTCACAACGATCGACGACGCTCAAAATGTCCTGGGACTAAACGACGTGGTGAACGCGATCGAACTGCGGCTGAGCAACGTCTTCGCCGCGCCGAAGATCGCGCGCCAGGCGGAAAAAATTTCCGGGCCGAAGCTGATCGCGCAGACCTGGATGCACCGCAACCGCGCGCTGTTCAACGCCTTGAAGCTGGAGAAAAGAATCAGCGTCATCACGGTGGGCCTGATCGAACTGGTGGCGGCGCTGAATATTCTCGTGGTGCTCGTCATGCTGGTGATGGAAAAGCACCGCGACATCGCCATTCTGATGTCGATGGGAGCGCGGCGCGCGCAAGTCGAGCGCATTTTCGTGCTCCAGGGGCTGATCATCGGCGGCGTCGGCTGTATCCTCGGCCTCACCGCCGGCTATTCGGTGTCGG
>JBOGMI010001008.1:0-4326 GCA_050746645.1 Bryobacteraceae bacterium
CGATAGCTGCGATAGCCAGGCGATCAGCGATCCGGCAGCGCGCAGACCCGTTAGCGGCTCGTGGCGCACTCCCATGCCAGAGGCGCTTACGGCCTAATAGCCGTGTCCGTGATCAAGTCACAAGACAGCGTGTGACCAGCTACGGAGAGCTGGCCATCGTTCACCGTCACCGTGCCGTAGACGATGACGTCGATCAGTTTCGCGGGCTCGTTGATACGAGCGGTGCAGGTCCATCTACTCGATGTGGCTCGCGCACAGCGGCCAGCTTTGATGTCGTATTGACGCTCGACGCCCTGCCGGAGCAGCGCGGTTGCCTTGGCCGTGTCGGTCGAGTTGCTGCCGCAACCGATCACACCTACAGACGTGAGAGTGCGATTGCAACAAGCGCGGATCTGCGAAGCGCCGCTGGCTGGACGAGCCAGAGGATCCTCGCGAGTCCCAGTCGCATGTTGCTCATCTGGCTACATCGGCGATAGATCGGTTGTTCATTACCTGCTCAGTCGATGCCACGCCAGTCACGGCGTGCGTTTGGCCACGGTTGCGCAACCGTGGCAACGCGATCGCGATAGCTCGGCCTGATCGGACGAGTCCCTTTCGACGACCGGGAAAGCGAGTGATCTGCGCCGTCCTGCCAGACCGGCAAGATCAGAGCCGTGCCTCCCGTTCCTGCTCCCCGCGACTTGGAAGCGTTTCCTGATGCCCGCCGCGTTCGGCCAAAGACGAGCCGCGGTGACGGCAGTCGACGGAGACGGTGGAAGGGCTCTGATGGGAAGATTTATGAGTGGGACGCTCAGCACGGCGCGGTTGAGCAATACGATGCGCGTGGTCGACATCTCGGGCAATTCGACCCCGTTACCGGAGAGCGTCAAAAGGGCCCGGATCGTACGCGTAGAATTGAGCCGTAGCTCATGTGGTTTCTGCGTATTTACAACCATGACGACGACGAGCTTGTGGCCGAGCACGAGCTCCGTGCGGATGATCCTGCGTTTGAACGGATCCTCGGGTTTGCACCTACGAAGCTCGGCTCTACTCCGCTTGACCGCGAAGCGCTAACGAAGCTCGATCAGGCGTTCGAGTCACTTAGGCGTCCAGGCCGAGAGAGCTGGAAGGACCGCGATTGCTTCCTCGATTTTGATGCAGAGCCGTCAGAGCTCGATGTGGCTATAAGGGCGCGACGCTCGGCCAGTGGAGCCTCTCGGCTCTAGCAGACAGCTTCTCCTTCGGCCTGGAAGCACCCATCAGGAGCACCCACGGCGCGCCGTTGCCACGAACGCGATCATGAATCGTCCCGGAACGCGTGGGCCAGGGTGCCGCGCCTGGTTTCGTGGCATTCCACTAGCGAGGGCGCCGTCGGACGACGCCATTCCTTTTTAGCCAAACCAATCGCGGCGATGCCGGAGGAGGGGTGTCCGCGCGAAGGGAACCATGCGGCTCGGCCTCGCTGCTCGGCAAGTAGAGAGATGAGCGGCGAAAATGCGGGCGTGCGGAAGCTGACTGTCCTCGGTGTGCTAGCCGGGGTCGTCTTGAGCGGCTGCTCGGGCTCGATGCGTTCAGATGTGTCATCGGTTCCTCCGCCACCAATCTCGCGCGTTCTTCTGCACGGATACCGAGTCGTGAAGACGTACCGGGCCGATCTCAGCGGCGGGGCTGTCCCCGATGTGATCGTGAAGTCTGCGGACCCCTCCGTAAACCCCAAAGGAGGAGGTGCCGACCTCCAGGTCCTCTCGTGGGCCCGCAGGGATCACCGTTGGCGATTGACGTTCGATGGCAGATCGGCACCGCAGCCGAACCGCCCGTTCGGACCGCAGGACTCGGATGTCGGCCCCGGGTATCCCGGTCGCACCGGTACAGCCCCGGTACTCGAGGACTACGACAATTACGTAACCATCGGCCAGGTCTCGTTCGCTCATCTACTCGGCGGGAACCGCGATCAGATGATCTTCGGCGGCGGATATCAGGTCTGTTGCAGCGTCCCGGGCTACCTCGCCGTGGTCAGCTACCACGGCGGTACAGGGAGGATCATTTACGCCTGGCAAGGAAACCCGGGTGTCGCCTGGCAGATCAGGCACAGCACCATCCGTGCGCAGTCGACCGTGGCGGGCGGCAGCCAAGCCTCGCCCCTTCGCGAGTACCGGTTTGCTTTAGGGGCACGGGCAGGCCGAATCGTCGAGGTCTCCGACGATCGACCCTTCCTCTGTGTCATTCTTGGCTATCCAGGTCGCCCGTCGACAACGTCGCTGAGCCCGCCCATCGTCGTGTCCACCGATCCGCACGGACCCGCAGCCGGACGGCTGCGCCCTGGGGATGTGATCCTCAGCGTGCTGAACGGACGACGCGTATCAAACTTCAGGGGAAGCACCCCGTTCACGGTGGGCCCCGGTCCTGAGAGCACGCTCAAATACCCCATCGGCTTTACGGTGGATAGCTTCAAAGCGGGACAGACCGTCCGCCTTCTGATCCGCCGCGGCGGCAAGCGCCTTACTGTTCGCGTGAAGCTCGGCTCCCTGATGTCACCAGAGGCCTCCGCGATCAGAATCCCCACAAAGCGGGACGACGCGCTCTGACGCCTTCACCAGATCTGAGGTGGCGCCCGGCTAGGAGCGTGGGTCAGTAACACCTCAGCGAGGGGCTGTGGGTCGACGGTTTGCGTTCTCCGCGTGGTGATCAGCGACGGGCGGCAGCTGCCGGAGCGGTTGATGTTGGGGCGGGTTGGGTGATGGGGGCGGATTCCAGGCCGTGGGCCTGCCCGCGGGGCTTCTCAGCCGGTGTTCAGTAGTCCCAGCCCGCCTGCTCGGTGGAGCTTGAGGAGGTTGTGGATCGCGCACTCAAAGCGCCATTGCGCGCGGGCGGCGGGCTTGCCGCGGACCAGGACGCGGCGGCCGTCTTGGACGGTGCCGATCTGCCCGAACACAGGCTCGACGATCGCTTTGCGACGCTTGTAGATCTCACGGCCCTGGTCGGTTCTGAGCTTGTGGCCCATCCGCTGCTTGGGGGTGGCGTCATCGGGGATCGGTTCGGTCGGTGGCGGTGGCTGGGGCTCTGAGTGCTTGAAGCGCTTGGTCGCGATATACGGGTCCAGGCCGTGCTCAGTGGTGATCCGGACGTTGTCCTCGGAGAAGTAGCCGGTGTCGGCGATCAGCACCGCACCATCGGGCAGCCTGGCTTCGATCGCGTCAAGGTTCTCATCCAACTGCTGGACCGCCGGCTCAAGCTGCTGCGCGTCTGGCGCCTGATCAGAGAGCTCGGCCACCACGATCACCTGCGCGGTCGCGTCCACGATCGCTTGGCCGTTGTAGCACTGGTGAAACGAACCGTCGGAGGTCTTCATGATCTTTGAGTCCGGGTCGGTGAAGTTGCGTTGCGCTGTGGGCTTGGGCGCGAACGGGTCACGACCATCACGCGGGCCGCGCGGCTGCTTGCCCTGGCTCTCGAGCTCGGCGCGCCGTTCGGTCTCGGCCTCACGCGCTTCGCGCTCAAGCGCCTCCTTCGCCTCCCGGATCTTCTGAAGGCGCGTCTCGCGACGCGCAAGCTCCTCAGGCAGCTCATCGCCGCGGCGATCAGCACCGAAGCGCTGATCCTCTTCGGCGTCGAGGCGCTCGGCCTCTGACAAAAGCGCGTCAACGTTCTTGCGTAGCTGCGCGATCTCCGCCTCCAACTGCGTCTCCTTGCCGGCCATCCGCTCATAGCTCATCGCCTTGCGCCGCGACGCGTTCGCGCGCAACTTCGTGCCATCCAACGCGAGCGATCCGAGCCCCACCAGTTGCGCCCGCCTGCACAGCCTGAGCGCCTGCACGAACAGCTCCCCAAGCGCGTCCAGGTGACGCTTACGAAACCTCGCGATCGAGCGATAGTCCGGATGCTGATCGGCACACAACATCCGCACCGCCACATCCCGGTAGGTCGCACGCTCAAGCTTGCGCGAAGACATCACAGCGTTCGCGTACCCGTAGATCAGCAGCTTGACCATCAACCTGGGGTCATACGGCGGAAAGCCCCGCTCGTCCTCATAGGAGGCATAGATCGCCGACAAATCAACCGTGCCGGACTCCACCAGATCAGAGACGAAATGCGCCAGATCACCCTCCGGCACCCACTCCGAGAGCACCGGCGCCATCAACAACACCTGATCTGGGTCATAGGACCGAAACGTCTTCTCTTCGGCGACCGGCGCACGGTCACCAACGACCGTCACCTGCGCCTCAACCTCCACCAGCCGCTCCTGTCCATCCGCCACCGCCATCGCCATACCAACCTCCCGCTCGCGTGCAGAAGGAATCGTCTTAAACGGCCCGGACAGACCCAGGGTTACTGACCCACGCTCCTAGC
>JBOGMI010001009.1:0-2391 GCA_050746645.1 Bryobacteraceae bacterium
CATACGCGCCATTGACTTGCAAAGATGGTTGAATGACGCTCGCGCTCTGCCCGGATACGGTTGATTGCTGGGTATTTACCGGGTTCGGTCCTTTGGGGCCGGAAGCAGGCAGTTGCATGGCCTCGCCGGCAAGCGTTCCCGGCTGCTGGCCGAGCAACAGCACCGAGAGTAACCCAAAACTAAGTGCGAGGCGCATCGAGCGTTTCGTAATGGTTCGGGAAAAGAATGAATTGTATTTAGTGACCTGCATGTTGCTCCGTCATTTTCGGGTTATTCTTTCGCAGCACAAAAGCGAGTAGGAACATCGCGCCCGCGGCTGCCGCCAGCAGAAAATAGGTATCCATGTACGACAGCACGGCGGCCTGCCCCTGCATCGCCTGGTAAAACTGGGCGAGTGCTCCCTTGTGCGCATCCGCTTTTCCAACCCCGCTTTGCAGTTGGAGAGAATGCGCGATGTGGTTTACCGCGCTTTGGAAATTCTGATCGCCCAGGGCGGTGTGTGCGGAAAGCCGCTCCTGATGGACCTGCATTCTACGCGCGAGCATCGTCGTGGCAAGGGAAGTTCCCACGCTGCTGCCGATATTACGCGCAAAATTGATGAGTCCCGCGACCGAAGCGCTTTTTTCTTGCGGCACCCCGATATATGCGGCCGTGGTAGACGGGATAAAGAGGAAAGCCAGCGGCAGAGTTTGCATGACCATAATGAACGCCGCTGTTCCAAAGCCGATGTCAAGATCGACTAATTTCACCGAAAAATACAGTCCCGCGGACAACGCAAGCCAGCCGGACGCCATCAGGTATTTGGCCGGATATTTGCCGGTTAGCACGCCCACAATGGGCATTTCCACCAACAGCAGCGCGGCGCCGAAGGAGACCACGAGACCCGCATCCTCGGCCGTATAGCCCATTAAGTTCTGCAAAAACTGCGGCATCAGAACCATCGAGGAAAAATAAACCATTCCGATCAGAAACATCATCGTGGTGGAAGTCGCAAAATTGAAATGCTTGAAGAGCTTTACATCGACAATCGGATCTTTTTCGAACCATTCCCAGATGATCAGGAAACTTAGGCAGAGAACGGCGACGATCACCAGAGTCAGGATGAAATGCGAGCCAAGCCAGTCGTCTTCCTGTCCCTTATCGAGAGCGATTTGTAGTGCGGCAACTCCCAGCGCCAGGGCCGAAAATCCCAGATAGTCGAAGCGGCTTTGGCCCAATTTTCTGCGGACTAAGAACGGGGGATCTTCGACAAGTCTAAAAACGAGCCACAGGGCGAGTAACCCAACCGGGAGATTGATCAAAAAGATCCAGTGCCAACTGTAGCTGTCGGTAATCCATCCGCCCAGCGTCGGACCGAGCGCGGGAGCAACCACAACAGTCAATCCGTACACGGAAAACGCTAGTCCGCGCTTTTCCGGCGGAAACACATCGGCCAGGATCGATTGCGCCATCGGCTGCAGACCGCCGCCGCCTATACCCTGCAAGGTGCGCGCCACTAACAGAATGGGCAGGCTTGGCGCGAGTCCGCACAGCACCGAACTCGCGGTGAACAGCCCGATGCAAATCAGGAAAAAGCGTTTGCGTCCCACGATGCTAGTGATCCAACCGCTGATCGGCAGCACGATTGCGTTCGCCACCAGATACGTTGTGAGCACCCATGTGCCTTGCTCCTCGCTCGCTCCCAGGCTTCCCGAGATATGAGGCAGCGCGACGTTGGCGATGCTGGTGTCCAGAACCTCCATGAAGGCCGCAAGCGCCACCACCGGTGCGATGAGCCAGGGATTATACTTGGGTTTCCAACTCGTGTTGGGATTAGTTTCCGGCAAGTGTTTCTTAATCTCTCTTTTTGCTCAGATTCGAAACTGATCGTTTAGTTTCCGAATTGTGAGAGAATGTTGGCAGGAATTTAAATGCGTGAAGCAGCGCACATAGCAGACAAGCCGGCAAGTGGCGGACGGCCGCGCAGCGAGTCGTGCCGCATCGCACTACTCGAGACAGCGTTCAGCCTGATGAAGGAACACCCGATACACGCGATCTCAACCCAGCACATTGCAGCAGAAGCAGGCGTCAGCACCGCGACCCTGTACCGCTGGTGGCCGACGAAGGAGGCGCTCCTCTTGGATGCATTTCTGCACATGAAGCAGCGGCAGACGCCAGTGAAGGAAAGCGCCAGTCCATTGCAAAGAATTCGCGACCGTTTTGTGGCGTCCGGCAAGTCCTTACAAGGCGAGAACGGCGTGGTTGCCGCGCGCTTGATGGCCGCGATTCAGGATGACCCACAGTTGCGCGATGCGTTCGCAGAAAGATTCTATGGCCCGCATCGGAGCGAGATGATGGCCATCGCAAAAGAAGCTGTGAAAGCCGGAGAATTGCCGGCGCGAACGGATCTGA
>JBOGMI010001010.1:0-3184 GCA_050746645.1 Bryobacteraceae bacterium
TGCGGATGGTAACCCATCTGCATGCCGAGCAGAATGAAAATCTCATCATCAAGCTGCAAAAACAGAAATGATAGCGCTTACACCGCAAATTAGCTCTTGCATCTCAATTGTTTTTGATTTAAACTAATCCGGAAATCTGTTGCTCCAGAGACTCCAAAGGGGGAAGTTGTGAAGATTACATTACGGTATGTATATTTTTTGCTGATGGGCACCTTACTGGCCGTCGGCACGCTGTTTGCGCAAGAAACCGCCACGATTCTGGGAACGGTAACCGACGCCACCGGCGCGGTGGTTCCCAATGCGAAAGTTACGATCACCGACACCGGCACCAACACCGTGCGCGCGGTGACCACCAACCAGAACGGCATCTACAACGCGCCGGATCTGAATATCGGTACCTATACGGTGAAGGCCGCGGCTCCCGGGTTCAAGGCCTACACCAAGACCGGCGTTGTGGTGAACGTGAGTGCGACCGTGCGTGTCGATATCGCGCTCCAGGTCGGACAATCGCAGCAAAGCGTCACGGTCGAGGCGAATGCCATCCAGGTCCAGACCGAAACCAGCGAGCAAAGCACCGTCATTACCGGGCAACAAATTTCGCAGATCGATACCAACGGCCGCAACCCGGTTCAGCTTGCGGCTCTTGTGCCCGGCGCGGCCAGCACCATTAACGGCTTCAATCCGCCAACCGCGCTGAGCAGCAATAACGGCATTAGCTTCAACGGCCAGCGCTCAGAACACAACATCTGGCGCATCGACGGCAGTGAAGCCTACGATCGCGGCGGCGGCGGCGGCATGATCGTCAATCCCTCTCCGGACGCGCTTGCCGAATTCCGCGTGATGACCAGCAATTACAGCGCAAAGTACGGCGCAGCCTCCGGTGGCACCGTCAACATGGCCATCAAGAGCGGCACGCGCAGCTTCCACGGAGCCGCCTGGGAATACAACCGCAACGACGACTACGACGCTACCGACTTTTTCGCCAACCGGAACGGTACGGCTAAACCCGAACTGCGCTACAACGCGTTTGGCTTTAATATCGGCGGCCCTCTCTTCATCCCGCACCTCTACAACAAGAGCCGCCAGAAGACGTTTTTCTTCTACAATATGGAATGGCGCAGACTCATCGAAGGCAGTCAGTTAACGGCAACCGGTATCCCGGCGCAGGCATTCACGGGCAACTTTTCCGGCATCGACACTATCCATGTTCCGAACACGTTGAGTCCGGCCGAAACCACTCGCTTCGGTAGCGCCAGCTTGGTTGCAGGTCAGGAATTCCCGAATGATACGATTCCGGCCAATTTGATCGACCCGAACGCCGCGGCTTTTCTCGCTACCGGCGCCTTCCCCAAGCCGAACACGCCCGACGGCCGCTATTCCAAGGCACTAGCGGTTCCGACCGACTTGCGCGAGGAAATCGTCCGCATCGACCACCATTTTTCGGACAAGCTCGCCATCATGGGGCACTTGATCTGGGATTCGAGTTCGCAGAGCTATGCGACGACGCTGTGGGGCGGTGATACTTATCCCACCGTCGGAACCCTGATGACCGCGCCCTCTTACAGCGCAGTGGTCAATGCGACCTACATCATCAGCCCGAACGCGGTGGACGAAGTGACTTATAACTTCAACGGCAACAAGCTGCATCTGGTGCCGAACGGAATTTACAAACGTCCGAGCGGCTTTAACGTCCCCGAATATTTCACGCCCAATAACGACAACCGGCTGCCCAGGGTCGATATCGGCGCTCCGTACGGTGTCAATTACGATCCGGGATCCTGGCCCTGGAACAACGTCTATCATGCGAACCAGTTTGGCGATAACCTCTCGATCACCATGGGACGTCACAATCTGCAGTTCGGCGCCTCCTATCTGCGCGGTTACAAGACGCAGGACATTTTCGGGGCCTCGAACGGCCACTTCGTCTTCGATGGCAGCTTTACCGGGAATGCGTTTGCCGATTTTCTGCTTGGATACGCCCACAACTACGACGAACTGGACATCCAGGACGCCGTCGATACCCGGTTTAACGACTTTGCCGCGTATGCTATCGATAACTGGCACGTCACCAATCGGCTGACTGTCAATCTGGGTTTGCGCTGGGAAGGCCTTCCTCATGCTTACGACGTGAATGGACGCCTTTCCAATTTTGAGCAGGGACTCTATAATCCGGCGAACGCCCCGATTTTCAATGCGGATGGAAGCCTCGACCCGACTGGACCTGGATTCAGAACGGTTCCCGGCATCGCGCTTTCGAGCGTCCCGTTCTATCTAAATGGAGTTACGCTCGGAGGCAAGAACGGTACCCCGCTCGGTCTCGTGAAGAACTCCTGGGATACTTTTGCCCCTCGGGTTGGCTTCGCCTATGACCTGACGGGCAAGCAGAAAACGGTTTTGCGCGCTGGATTCGGCATGTTCTACGAGCGCATTCAAGGCAACGACATCTACAATATGGGTCCGAACCCGCCGTTTTCTTACGATCCGAACGCCAGCAACGTATTCTTCAGCCAACCTTCGCAGCTGGTTTCGACCGGCGCGATCGCTGGTACTCCCACTTTCCCGTCTGGCTTTACCGCGCTCTCCTATGACAATTACAAGATCCCGACCGCCATGCAGTACAGCTTCGGTATCGAGCAGCAGCTTTCTCGCGCCGCTGTGCTGAACGTCTCCTATGTCGGCTCGCACGATGATCATGAGCCCTTTGAGCGGAACGTGAATACCCTCCCGGTCGACAGTCCGCAGCGTCTCGCGGTCTGTGGCGGAAACTGCGGTTACTCCGGTCCGAATGCCAACGAAGCTCCAAACCCCTATCGCATCTACCCGGGCTTCTCGAACATCACCATGGTCGAGGCGGGTAGCATTTCCAACTACAACTCGCTGCAGGTGAGCCTCCGCTGGCAGAGCAGCTATGGCCTGACCCTTAACGGTGCGTACACCTATTCGCACTCGCTCGACGATATCTCCGGCGATTTGAGCGAGACGGCGGATCCGTTTGATCGAAAATACGATTACGCGAGCAGCGATTTTGATCGCCGCCACATCCTGGTCTTCAATTACGTCTACGACCTGCCGTTCTTTGCCCACTCCAAGGGGGTAACGCATTCTCTCCTCGGCGGCTGGGAGCTTTCCGGCGTCACCACTATTGAAACCGGAATCCCGCTGAACCTCGGCTACGGCAAAGACA
>JBOGMI010001011.1:0-6301 GCA_050746645.1 Bryobacteraceae bacterium
AAGCGGGCGAGCAGACCTTTGTATTGGCGGATATTCCCGGTTTAATCGAAGGCGCACACCAAGGCCACGGCCTTGGGACACAATTCTTAAAACACATCGAGCGCACGCGCGTATTGGTGCATCTGGTGGATGTCTCGGATTTCAGCGGGCGCGATCCGGCCGGCGATTTCGATATTGTCCGCGGCGAGCTGGCGCAGTTCAGCGACGGACTTGCCGCAAAGCCGATGCTCGTTGCCGCCAGCAAAATCGACGCCTGCCAGGACCGCTCGCGCATCGATCGCGTCCGCGCCAAAGCGGAGGAACACGGAATGCCGTTCTTCGCGATTTCGAGCGCCACGGGTGAAGGCATCGAAGCGCTCCGGTTTGCCATCGCCGCCGCGGTCCGCCCGGCTGATATCGTTAATCTAACGGGTTCGCTTTCTCAGGGGCAGTAAATCAGGACTGACCGCAAAATCATCCAGGCGGACACCATCCATCTCGAAATTCCGTTCGAGATGTGCAATTGGCTCCCATGTTTCCACGCTCGCTTCTGAGATCGCGGTCAGTTGCGGAGAGAAGAAGCGAATGAGGGGATCGACGTTGATGTCGGCCGGGAATGGAGAGTACGAACCGATACGCGAGAGATTTTCCGTCGTGGTCCTCGTTCCGCTGCGAGTTGCCTGCAGGAGACGGAACGCCGCCCAACCGGATTGTTGCCGGAATGCCGAATTACACAGCAAGTAGCGCGCGGCCGCCGAACACAAACCGACGCCATTCACCGGAACGGGCGCACCGTTCACTGGAATAGGAGTATTTCGCTCGTTTCCGTAAAGCGTGAAGTAGAGCGTGCCACGAAACTGCAACGGCCGATCCTTCACCTTTTCATAAAAAGCTCTTGACATCGCAGCCTGCAATGAAGTAATTCCGCTTTCAAAATCGAAAGAATCCGGAGGCGGCCGATGGACAATCCACGTTTCGCCATCCGAGGAGCGCAGCGTCACAGTGAGGCCGTTCGGCTTCAGTATCGTACCGTTGGGTAGGCCACTGACTTGAAGCGGTAATTCGGCGACAATCTGGCCTTGCCCGGAGCTATAGATGCGTCCCATCCATTTCCGGTTTGCGTCCAGTTCAATCCGAATGGACGCGGGCTCCATATCCCGCCGCGATAGATGCGTTTCCAGGGCGAAAGCTGCCCTCCAGGGGAGCAGCGCACTTCCGATCACAACCGCCAGGGCTGCCACGCCTATGATTGTCCGTGTGACGAATGTCCGTCGGCACGCGTATTGCCAAAGTAAAACGATCGCGGCTGCTGCGGCGATTTGGGTTACCAGGTAATAGGTTTTCACCCACTCTGATTCCATCCAGTAGAAATTCCAATGAGCACTGGGGACGAGCAGACGCGCCAGGGCAATGATCACTAACAGAAGTGTCACGACCAACATCTCCGCAAGTCCGCTCGTGATGGCGGAGAGCGCAGCGGCCGGAAGCAGAAATACTGTGGTGAGCAACACTTGCGTCCAAAGGAGACCTGCGAATTCCTCTGCGATTGAGAACCCCGCGGCATGAACTATCACGGCATCGGCTATCAAAAGAGGGAGATTGATAAAGGCAAGAATAAATAAAACCTTGGCGCCCAGCAGACTTTTCCACGCGTAGGGCCGCGTGAGCCAAAATTGCCGGCTGCTTGGTAAAGCTTCCGCGTGAATCACTCGCGCAATAAGAAACCACCACGTAACCGGCAGAATGAATGCGACCGGACCCGGGCCATGCATATTGTGTGTTCCAAGAAAGCAAAAAGCCAGCACCACAAGCAGCTCCAGCATGATCTCGTAGCGGAGATAGCGGACATCTTTCTTGAAAATATGCAGTGCCTGCTTCATTTACGCAGCCCTCCGGCTTGCTTTCGCCAAAGTGACAAAAATGGATCGCAGCGGCATGGCTCTCACCGTTATCTGCTGCGCGCTCTGAAATAACCGCCTGACCTCGCCCATTGTTCGCTCTCGTTCAAAGTGCGTCTCCACAAAGCGAACCAACGAGCCGGATTCCTCGGTGTTTAGCCAAGACGGCGGCCAATTCGGTCCAAGCAGACGAGCCTGACGAGCAACTGTGATCTCCACCTCGCGAAAACGCTCCGTGAGGGACGTCATCTCTTCCGAAAACTGCAAACGCCCATGTTCCAGGTAGCCGATATGGCTCGCGAAGCTTTCGATTTCGTTCACGTCATGCGAAGCGAGCAGAACCGAAGCGCCTTCGGCATTGGCCAGCAGTCCTTCTATCAGTTCATCGCGAGTAAGCGAGTCTAGCGCGCTGAACGGCTCGTCCATGACGATCAACCGAGGCCGGTACGCGAGCGAAGAAGCGAGCGATACCTTCATACGCATGCCCCGCGATAAATGCCGCAGTTTGCGCTCGCGAGGCAGATCGAACTCGTACAACAGTCGCTCCGCGTGACTTCGATCCCACTTCGGGTAGAACGGCCGAAGGTATTCGAGAAAGCTCTCGACGGTCATCCAATCCGGCATTTCCTGACTCTCCGACACGTAGCCGATTTGGGTAAAGTCTTCGGGCGAGATCCGTCGTGAATCATGTCCGAAGATCTCGGCGCAACCCGAACTCGGCTGTTGCAGATTCATCAGGATCTGTAGCGTAGTGCTCTTACCCGCGCCGTTTGGCCCCAGCAACCCGTAAACGCTGCCCTCGGGCATGGTCAGGTCCACTTGGTCGAGGACCAGCATCCTGCCAAATTGTTTCGAAAGCTGGATGGTCTGGAGGATTGGGCTCACGTTCACCTCTCTCTAGGCGCTTCCAATGCCGGTCGAGCGCTGCTGCTACGTCTTCCAAGTCAAGACCAAGTTTCTTGGCTTCGACAACCAATTGCTCGAGTTCTTTCTTGAGCAGATTGCTTCGTTTCGCCGCCGACGAGCCTAGCTGTCCGGCAACGACTGTACCGATCCCGGAGCGCACCTCCAATACGCCCTCTTCAACGAGATGGGCAATCACTTTGTGTGCGGTATTGGGGTTGATCTTCAGGGCTGCACTGAGGACTCGAACGGAGGGGAATGGATCACCGGAGCGCATCTGGCCGGATACAATCGCTTTCTTGGCAGCATAGGCCACCTGCTCATAGATGGGAGTACCCGGCTCAAACGATACCCGAAATGGGATCACGCCTGTACTATAACAGATGGTACGCATTTGGTCTAGAGATTTTTTACGGCTGCCGCCGTCCGCCCCGTCAACGCTACAATTTCACTCGGAAGCTAAACTCTGCCGGTGCAGGGCCCGGTCTTCAAAACCGGAGTGCGGCGCTTTTCCGTGTCGCGGGTGGGTTCGACTCCCATTAGCTTCCGCCGAAGTTATTGAAAACAAACAAGCTACGCAACTATCGTCTAACCATGCCGCCAATAGCTCCCGTCGTGTGAGCAATTAAAAAATCAGAGTCTAATGACGATGAATTTCTGCAGGGCTAGCGTGGGTAACATAAGCTCCCTTGTACCCCATCCCTCTGCGGGCTCATACGAAACCATTTAAACTCGGTAACCTGTTTGTGTCACTGACATTGCGCCCACGAAACTTTCGTTTTGTGATATGCGTGAGACCCGCTTGAAAGTGGGCTGTTCGACCGGCGGAGGAGCGGTGCATCTGCTCGCCATGAACGTCGCGGTACCCGTATCCAAAACACCCAAAGCTGACTCATTGTTTCGGATATGATTAAGAAAAGGCCATCATGGCGCAAGGTACTATCTCGAACGCAATCAATCGGCATGTCGAAGCGGTTCTAGTCCTCTCGAAGCACGATATTCTTTGGCGCCTCATTACTGAAGCTGAGCTTTGCGTCCAATTAAAACAAGTAAACGCCGCGGCAATACTCGCTGGAATTGCACTCGAGGAGCTCTCTTCTTCAGGTGAGCCGAACATCGTCCGGCAGAGTGCCGGCCGTATTGAAGCTTGGCGCGGCCTGAGAAATCAAGCAGCTCATGCTACATCAAGCCAAAATGTGGACGCGGAAGGGGTGGCTGCAATGGTATCGGGCTTACGCATGATACTAAACCAAACCGAGGGGATTCGAGGTAACCCACAGAGCGCTGCGCACTCGGAGGCGGCGGCCATTACGATTCGAGGCAAGTACGCGTTTGTACCGACTTCCGTCGATGATTTCTTGAAACGCAAACGCGAAGATATCGAGCTCGAAAATCACGAATGAATATAGTGTTGGATGCTTCCGCGATGATTGCTTTCCTGCGAGATGAAGCCGGCGCGGAAGCCGTGATGGACCAAATGCGGCAACCAGAGCGCAACATGTTCGCACACGCCTTGAATCTCTGCGAAGTCTACTATGATTTCGCGCGAGCGAGCGAAGAAGCAATCGCAGACGAAGCAATCAACGATCTGTTTGCACTCGGCATAACGGAACGGAATGACATGCATGCTGGTTTCTGGCGAGCTATGGGGCGGCTCAAGAGTAGCTATAAACGCGTTTCGTTGGCGGATTGCGCCGCCTTGGCGCTCGCAGCCAATTCGGACGCAGTACTGTTGACGGCCGACCGTCATGAGCTAGAACCGATGCGTGCGGCAGGCATTTGCAAAATCGACTTCATTCGTTAGATTCAGGTCGAGCAAGTATGCCGGGGAGCTTGCCGCACCCAATTCCCACGATGCCGCAGTCTCGAAACTCTTCGCCAGGCGTGGTCCGTAAGTGCAATTCTGGGTGACTTTAGCTTCCGTCACTTAATCTTTCGGAGCGATGCCGAGCGTCTTCATTTTCCTGTACAAATGGCTGCGCTCGAGGCCGAGCAATTCGGAGGCGCGGGTCACGTTGCCGCCGGTTTCTTCGAGCTTGCGCAGGATGTAATCGCGCTCGGCCGCTTCCTTCACTTCGTGCAGGCTGCCGAAGCCGTCCCAGGGTTTGGCGTGATTCTTGCGCGTGGTGTCCAGTGATAAATGCCGCGCTTCAATGCGATGCTGCGGCTGCAAAATGACGATGCGTTCCATCAGGTTCCGCAGCTCGCGTACATTTCCGGGCCAATGATACGCGGCCAGCGCCCATTGCGCCTCTTCGCTCAATTCCTTCGGCTTCCGCCCATAGGCCAGGGCGAACCCGCGGAGAAAGTGCGCGGCCAACAGCGGAATATCCTCGGCGCGGTCGCGCAGCGGAGGTACGGTGAACGGAATCACGTTGAGCCGGTAAAATAAATCTTCGCGGAAATTGCCGCGCTCGATCTCTTTTTCGAGATTTTTGTTGGTCGCCGCGATCACGCGCACATCCACTTGCACCGATTGCGGCGCGCCCACCGGCTCGAACCGGTGTTCGTCCAAAGCTCGCAGGACCTTCGCTTGCGTCTTCAGACTCATATCGCCTACTTCGTCGAGAAACAGCGTCCCGCCGTGCGCCTTTTGAAATTTGCCGATTTTGTGATCGAGAGCGCCGTCGAGATTGCTGCGGCGGTGGCCGAAGAGCTCGCTTTCGATCAAGTCCTCGGGAATCGCGGCGCAATTCACTTCGACAAACGGACCTTCGCGGCGCGGGCTGGAGCTGTGAATGGCGCGCGCGACCAGCTCTTTGCCGGTTCCGCTCTCGCCATAGATGAGCACGCGCCCGTTGGTTCCGGCCATCAGCTTCAACTGCTGCCGCAGCGCTTTCATGGGAATGCTCTCGCCGATGATTTCCGGCGAGACGACGTTTTCGCGCAGGCGCTGCAACTCCAGATCGGTGCGCCGCTGCTGGAGGGCGTTGCGTAGCACCAGGCTGACCTTTTCGATGGTCAGCGGCTTCTCGATGAAATCGAATGCGCCCAGCTTGGTCGCCTTGACGGCGGTCTCGATGTTTCCGTGGCCCGAAATGATGATCACCGCCGGGCGCGCCGCGGCGGGAAGCTCCTGAATGCGCGCCAGCGTTTCCAATCCATCGATGCCGGGCATCCAGATATCGAGCAGCACGGCTTCGTAAGGCTCGCGCTGCAATTGCGCGAGACAAGCCTCGCCGGTAGCCACGGCGCAGCATTGGTAATCGTCATCGCCGAGCACGCCGCGCAGGGTCTGGCGGATCGACGCCTCGTCGTCGACAATCAGGATCTTGGGTCCGGTCATATTGAGTCCGGTCGGGGTCATCGGGGAAGCTATACCTACAGCGTAGCGGGCTGTGGCTCCGCGGTTTCCTGCGGCGAGGCGGCCTCGGCGGCAAGCGCGTTCAACTCGACCAGAAAGCGCGCACCAGACGGATAATTGTCTTCCGCGCGCACGCGGCCATGATGCTCGGTCACAATATGGCTGACGATAGCGAGCCCGAGCCCGGTGCCGCGCTGCTTGGTAGAGAAGTACGGCA
>JBOGMI010001012.1:0-4199 GCA_050746645.1 Bryobacteraceae bacterium
TCTTCGATGGAAGCATCCTGGAGGGCATAAATCGCCGGCAGTGTCACCTTGCCTTCGCGCAGATCGCTCCCGGCGGGTTTGCCTAATGCTTCCTCGCTGGAAGTGAAATCGAGGATGTCATCCACGAGCTGAAAAGCCATACCTAAATTCCAGGCGAAATCGGCCAGCTTGGCTTCGACCGTATCTGCCGCGCCCGCCGCCGCCGCGCCGAGCGAGGCGCACGCCGAAAACAGAGAGGCGGTCTTTCGGTCCACCAGTTCCATGTAGTCGGCCTCCGAGAGCGCGATGCAGTGCAGCCGTTCCATCTGCAATAGCTCGCCCTCAACCATCATCTGGGTAAGCGAGATGAGGATGTCCAGAATGTGGAAATTGCGCTCGCGCAGGGCGATCTGAAATGCCTGCATGTAGAGCCAGTCGCCCGCAAGCACGCAGCTATGATTGCCCCAGATGGCGTTAGTCGACGGGCGGCCGCGGCGCGTGGCGGCGGTGTCGATGACATCGTCGTGGACCAGCGTTGCGGTGTGGATCATTTCGACCACCCCGGCCAGATGGCGGGCGCAATCGCCGGGCGGGCCAAACAAGCGGCTGGTCAGCAGCAGCAGCGCGGGGCGAAGCCGTTTGCCGCCGCCGTCCTGCAAATAGTGGTTGATGGTGGTAATGGCGGCCACCGAAGCGATCGATCCGGCGGCGATCTCGCGTTCCACCTGTTCGAGATCCGGCTGCACGAGCTCCAGCGCTTCGCGGGCGCTCATCGATTGCCGGATCTTGCTAAACATGTCGGTTTAAGCCCAGGAACTCTCAGTGTAGCTGGTGGCCATCTTTTGTATGGCTCGCCAAACTACGTAAAAAGCCGTTCGAAGCTGTCCGTGGTCTCGCGCGCCAGCTCTTCCAGCGCAACGCCCCGGATTTCGGCAAGTGCGCGCGCGGTCTCGGCCACGAATGCCGGTTCGTTGCGCTTGCCCCGGTGCGGCACAGGAGCGAGATAGGGAGCGTCCGTCTCGATAAGCAACCGATTGCCGGGCATGAGGCGCGCCGCCTCGCGCACGGCGGCGGATTTAGGAAACGTGGTCACGCCGCCAAAGGCCAGATAGAAGCCGAGATCGAGGCATTCCCGAGCCTGCTCAGTATCGCCGGTGAAGCAGTGCATCACGCAGGGCAGGCCCGTAGGCGCCCAATGCTCGCGCAGAATCTGAAGCGTCGCATCCCAGGCGTCGCGAGTATGAATCACGATCGGGACGCGCGCCTCGGCGGCCATTGCAAGCTGGCGCAAGAAAACACGCTCTTGCACCTCCGCTGCAACGCCCCAGTGGTTATCGAGGCCGATTTCGCCGAGCGCCTTCACGCGAGGATGCCGCAGCAGCCGTTCCAGATCGAGAAACGTGTTCTCCTCCGCTTTCGGCGCATCATTCGGATGAACGCCGGCGGTCGCGAAGATGAATGGATACGCTTCGGCAAGGCGCACGGCTGCCTCGAGGTCCGGCGGGCCGCTTCCGGTCCCGATGGCGAGCATATAGGCGACACCCGCGGCACGCGCGCGTTCAATCGCTTCCTCGCGGTCCGCGTCGAATTGGGAATCGTCCAGATGGCAGTGGGAATCGGCGAGTTGCAAGATCGAATTTAGATCTCCAGGGGCAAATCAACAGTAACGCCGTTATAAGGAACGCGGGGAATCACTCGCCCTTGCGCTTTGCGCTCGAGCTTCACAATACCGTATCGCTCCATCGTCTTGAGAGTTCTGGACAGATTAGATTTCTTCCGTCCGGTCAATTCGGCCAGATCGGTCAGCGACTGCGGCTCGCTACCCCGAATGGTTGCCAGCAGCGCCCGGTTCCTGTCCGAAAGCACTCTGACGAGGCTCTCTGTCGATGGGAACCAGACTTTGGGGTCGCTCGGCTTCGGCTTAAGCTCCCCGCGAGCGATCGCTTTTGTACGAGCTTTCATGTCCTCGTAGGATGCGATTCCAATCTTCAGGACTTTCATTTCACGACTCCTCTGCTTTTGAGAACTGCATCCACCTCAGCCCAAAAATCCGCCAAGAGCGCCGCCGCGTCCTTGTACCCATAAGGACGAACCGTTCGCAGTCTGTGCTTGTGATCGAGAGCCCTCTGTCCCTTGCCTCCAGGCCGGCTCGAACTCCGGACGGGATGAGCATTGTCAAACCCTACCAAGCGCTCGTTATCTTTTCCATGCAGTGTCAGCGAGTAGTGCAGACCGTGCGGACGCTCCGGCGTGACTGCTACCCGCCGCACTTCGAATTTCACCCAAAAATCGCCCTTCTCATCGACGACCAGGATCTGGCCGTCCAAATCTAGAAGTCCGTCAAGGCCGGGATCGCGCGGCGGCCGAAATCCACTTCTCATGTTATCACTAGGTGATAACTGGTCATTTCAACCGCGCGCCCACCGGCACGTCTTCCGGAAACCCGGCCAGCACCGGCGCGCCATCTTCCAGACTGGCTGCGACGATCATGCCCTGCGAAGTGACGCCGCGAAACTTGCGCGGAGCGAGATTCGCCACGATCACCACCTTGCGCCCGATCAACTGTTCCGGCTTGTAGGCGAGTGCAATCCCGGCCACAATCGTGCGCGGCGTCGGCTCGCCGATATCCACCTTCAGATGCAGCAGCTTGTCCGAACCCTTCACCCGCTCGGCCGATTGCACCTGGCCCACGCGCAGATCGACTTTCGCGAAATCGTCAATCGTAATCGAAGCAGACTCCGCCTTCGCTTCCGGCTTCTTGCCCAGCAAGGCGTCCTGGCGCGCCTTCTCCAAAACTTCAAGCTGCTGCATTTTTTCGATGGCCGGCTTGGCGTCGATGCGTGGGAACACGGCTTTCACTGTTCCGACGGTTTGTCCCGCCGGCAGCCGCCCCCAAGCGAGATCGGCGTATCGCACGTCTTCGAGCGGCACGCTCATGCCGAGCTGGCTCCAGATTTTCCGGGTTGCGGAAGGCATCACGGGATACAGCCAGCCGCAGATCAGCCGCAATGCTTCGGCGGAGGTGTAAAGTGTTTCCGCGAGTTTGTGTTCCGCCTCGGTCGAGGTTTTTCGCTCTTTGGCGAGTTTCCAGGGCGCGCGCTCCACGATGAATTTATCGATCTGCGAGACAAATGCGAGCACCGCCTCAAGGCCGCGCGTAAAATCGAAATTCTCGAAGCGTTCTTCGACGGTTTTGGAGGTTTCCGCCGCGCTGGCTGCGATTGCCTCGTCGCCGCGACCGGCTGGAATCTGGCCTTCGCAATACTGATGCACCATGGTCAGCGTCCTGCTGGCCAGATTGCCGATGCCGTTCGCAAGATCCGCATTGTAGCGGTCGATCAGCGCGTCGTAACTGAAGCTTCCGTCCTGTCCGAACGGAATCTCGCGCCATAAGAAGTAGCGCAGCGGGTCGGCGCCGGCGATTTCGTCGCCCGCTCCCATCACTTCGGCGATTGGCCGCGGCCGCACCACGTTGCCGCGCGATTTGCTCATTTTGCTTTCTTGCACCAGAATCCATCCGTGCGCGAAGACTTTTTTCGGCAGCGGCAGCTCGCCCGCCATCAGGAATGCAGGCCAATAGATCGCGTGAAAGCGCAAAATATCTTTTCCGATCAGGTGCAGATCGGCCGGCCAGAGGTTTTCTCCCTGCACCGCGCTCATATAGGAGATCAGCGCGTCGAACCAGACGTAGAAGACGTGCTTGCCCTCAACCGGCGCCGGGATGCCCCAATGAATCGTGGTGCGTGTGATAGAGAGGTCGTTCAGCCCTTGCTTTACGAACGCGGCGATTTCGTTGCGGCGCGTTTCCGGTTCGATGAAGCCGGCGTGCTCTTCGTAATAGCGCAGCAGCTTGTCTCCAAACGCTGAGAGCTTGAAGAAGTAATTCTCTTCGGTGACGGTTTCGGTGGCGCGGCCGCAGTCGGGGCAGGGATCGCCCGGCTTGGCATCGTTCACGTACAACTCATCGTGAAAGCAATACTGGCCGGTGTAGGCGCCTTTATAGATGTAGCCGTTCTCCCGGCAGCGGGCGAAAAGGTCGCGCACTACTTCAAAATGTTTCGGGTCGGAGGTGCGGATGAAGCGGTCGTAGGAGATACCGAGGCTCTGCCATTGGTTTACAAATTCATTGGCGATCGCGGTGGCATATTCGGCGGGCGATTGGCCGATCGCTTTCGCCGTGCGCTCGACGTTCTGGCCGTGCTCGTCCGAGCCGGTGGTAA
>JBOGMI010001013.1:0-4786 GCA_050746645.1 Bryobacteraceae bacterium
ACACCAGGTGCTTATACCGTTACGGTCACTGCCGAAGGCTTCCAGCAAAGCGTGCGTGACAGTGTAGTGCTGAACGCTGGAGGCCATGTTCACGTTAATTTCGCCCTGAAAGTAGGGACCGCGGCTCAAGCCGTTACCGTTTCTGCCGAGGGCGAAATGCTTCAGACCGCGTCCGCCTCATTAGGACAGGTGGTGAGCGGCCAGGAGCCAGTCTTCCCATCCTTGGCCGCAACACATATATGGTCGCAGCCACGGTGCCCGGTATGTATTCCGGCCTCTATCAGGAGCGGCCGAGCGAGTATGGCAGGCCGTACGACGGTGCCGCCGTACAGATGTCAGCCGAAGGCGCGCGGGGACAAACTTATCAGATCACTCTCAACGGCTTACCGGATGACCTGCCGGAGCGGGCCTCGGGAGCTACCTACACCGGTTTTGTACCTCCCCCGGACGCGGTACAAGAGGTCAATACGCAAACTAGCCTTTACGACGCCGAATTTGGCCATACATCGGGAGTTCTGGTTAATACTGTTCTCAAGAGCGGCACGAACCAGTATCACGGCGAAGCCTACTGGTATCTCCGCAACACCATTCTCAACGCTAATTGCTTCCAATGCAATTACGCCGGCGAGCCGACCTCACCAACCAATTGGAATGAGCCCGGCCTCCTGTTTGCTGGCCCAGTGCGCATCCCGGGAGTTTACAACGGCAAAAACAAAACCTTTTTTATGGTGTCCTATGAGATCATTCGCAACTCCAACCCAACTCCTGGTGTTACTACCGTGCCTACGACAGCCGAAAAGGACGGGGATTTCCAGGGCTTAACGAATGGGAATGGCAGCTTAAGCACGATCTACAACCCGTCCACTACGGTGCTGAATGGGGATGGAACTCGCACGCCTTTTCCTAACAACATCATTCCTCCTACCGAAATCGATCCAGTCGCGGCGAACCTGCTTCAGTACTTCCCGAACTCTAACGTGCCCGGTAATGCGGAAGGCTTCAACAATTTCGTCTATGCTCCAAATGACCAGGTGGACAAGTATTATGCGTTGGCGATTCGCCTGGATCATCAACTCACAGAAAACAATAAGTTAACGGGCATCTTTGTGAGGAACGTTCGACATCAAATCTATCCCACAGCCGGTTTGGCAGCAGTCGCCAGCAGTGGGTACTCCCTTTTCGCAATAACATTGGAGGCAGTCTCGACTGGACAAGCATCCTCTCTCCAAGCACGGTGGTGGACACGCGCGTGGGTGTCATGTACCATCCTTTCTCGCTACAGGATTACGGAGATCACTTCGACCTTTCCCCGCTCGGTTTTCCTCCTTCGTTGCTGTCAGCACTTCCGAACCAGACTTTCCCGAATATCCAGCTCTCGAATTATACAAGTCTGGGTGCGAGTGGAAGTCAATTCAGCACCACCTCTGAGATCGATGCGAGCTCAATCCTGAGTAAGGCCTTCGGACGCCATCTGCTAAAGGTTGGCTTCCAATTCAACAACATGCGGGCCACTCTGAACGCTCCTGAATCTAATTTCGGCAACTTTGGCTTTATTGGCGAGTGGACGCAGAGTTCAGCAGTAAACGCCAGCGGCACGTCCGGCTGGGATTTTGCTGATCTTCTTCTCGGCTATCCGGACGACGGTTCACTGGTGTGGAACAATGCCTATGCCTACCAGAGAAATTACTACGCGATTTTTCTTCGGGATGACTGGCGAGTGAATTCGCGGCTCACAGTGAACCTCGGCATACGCTGGAGTTACGAAAGTCCTTTTAGCGAGCGATGGAATCGCCAGAACGCCGGTTTCTGCGCCAGCTGTACCAATCCGATCAGTCCATTAGTGACCGGCTTCAGGCCTTTGGCTGGCGGGCTGACATTTACGAATGCTGCAAATCGCCTCCCCTTCAATTCGGTTTACAACGACTGGGCGCCTCGCCTCGGAGTGGCTTACCGGTTGACATCCAAATCTGTTCTACGCGGAGGTTTCGGTATTGTTTATGCGCCCACCTTCGATACAGGAAGGAACAATGGATACAGCGTCGATACGCCGTACGTCGCAACCACCAACAACTATACGCCTGCCAATGTTCTGAGTAATCCCTATCCATCCGGCATCAATGTTCCGGTCGGCAGCTCCGAAGGGCTCAGTACTTTGCTGGGGTCTGGTTTCACTTTCGGCGATCCCGGGCGGAAAATTCCCAGGGTGGAGCAATACTCGTTCGGTCTGGAGTATCAATTGCCGTCCGATATGATGATGGACGTCTCGTATTTCGGAAACCGAGCAACTCTTGAGACATCGCAGTCGATTAATGCACTTCCTGCCGAGTATTTCTCTATGGGTACCACGGCGCTGAACGCCTTGGCGCCGAACCCTATGTACGGCTTTTTGCCTTCCAATTCCGCATTGGCAAAATCCAATCTCCCCTTGCAGAATTTGTTGGTACCCTATCCTGAATTCGGCAGCATTACCGAGAGTAACCTTCCCTACGGTCGGAGCACCTACAATTCGCTGCAGACTTCGCTGATAAAACGCATGACGCACGGACTTACGCTCCGGGGCAGTTTCACTTGGGCGAAGATCATGGATCGGACCGCTTATCTGAATGCCAGTGATCCAGTTAACGCTCCCGCGCGTTATGAGGATGCCCAGCCGAATATTTACTTTACCCTCGCCTCCACCTGGCGCCTGCCGTTCTTCGCGAACAGTACAGGTCTTGTTCGCGAGACTTTAGGCGGTTGGCAAATCAACGGCATTTTCCGCTGGGAAGCTGGCAGCCTGGTTCGCAACCCTTCGGGCGCGTTCCCAATCGGGGTAAGTCCGGTACTTCCTTCGGGGCAGCAAACTCGGGACCATTGGTTCAACACCTGCACAATCACCCTCACGGGAGGGTTGCAGAATTGCCTTCCTGGACAAACTGCTGCCGACGCCTCGTGGATACAACAGCCAGCTTACACGCTGAGGACGCTGAGCCCCACCATGCCTGGCGTCCGCGCTCACGTTACGCCGAATCTGGACCTGTCGTTGTCCAAGCAGTTCACGATTCGCGAAAATGTGAGGGTTGAAGCCCTTGCCGAGGCCTTCAACTTGACGAATACCGTGCAGTTCGGCGGACCGAATACAAGCCTGAATTCTAGTCAGTTTGGTGTCATTGCGAATTCTCAAGTGAATGATCCGCGCATTATTCAACTGGCTATAAAGCTTTTTTTCTAACGAAGCTTGCTTCAGACCGACGAAGCCTGGACGGTAGCAGATCAAACGAGGAGCTTTCGGGCGATTACTGGGGAGATCACTACCTGAGCTTACAGCGAATGACATGCGACCGACCTTTCGATCATTAGGCTGGACTGGGCCGGCAAGTTGGGTGCTGCAAGTGACGCTTGTGGTGATCGCCGTTTGCTTTTTCATGAGCCCGGCTTGTGCGCTGGCAGCGAAGTCGAGTTCTCTCCATGCCGAAGTCGCAGATACTTCTCTGGCAGAGGCCTTCCAGAATCCGCCCGCCGCGGGCGGCCCGTGGGTTTATTGGGTATGGTTAGGCGTCAAGAGCAGCCATGCCGCCATTACAAAAGATTTGGAAGCGATGCGCGCTAAGGGTATCAAAGGCGCCATCATTTATGATACTGGGCCCGGAACCGCACTGCCTGCATCAAGCCGAATGGTGCTCGGGAGGAAGGGCTATCACGTAATCAAGACGAACGAATTCGCGGGTGCCTATATCTCGTCTCTTCCGTTTCCGAAGATAAAGGCCTGGGGACTAGAGTCCAATGAACTGCTTTGCTTTGCAGCTAAAGAGGCGCATCGGTTGGGCGTAAAGCTGGTGATCAGCATTGGACTGGCCGACACCTCGGGAGATATTCCTGCGAAATATGGCGTGCAACGGCTTGTATGGTCTGAAATAAGCGTGACCGGGCCGGCGATTTTTGAAGGGCGGTTGCCGGAGCCCTTAGATGCCGTGGCGGGCAGCCGGACTGATCTGAAGACTTGGACGCCTACAAATGGGCCTCCTGTCCCCGGCCGGTTTACCCCGACGCCCATCGCGGTGCTCGCCATCCCTGACAAACCGAATTTCACTGCGGCGGACGTGGTTGATCTGCCGGCACCATTGAATGGACCGGGCGTGGTGAAATGGCAGGTTCCCCGTGGCAGGTGGAAGATTCTACGCTTTGCTTACGAGCCGACAGGCAAAACCAATGCATGGGGTTACTTCACGGACGGCATGAGCGCCGAGGCTCTGGATGCAACGTGGAAAGTGACGATTGGGCGTCTTTTTGCGGAGATGTCGCCGGATGAGCGCAAAGCGCTGTACGGCGTTGAAGATGATAGTTGGGAAGCCGGAGAAGGGACATGGACCCGCCTCTTTCCTTCGGAGTTCCGCCGTCTTCGCGGTTATAATCTCATTCCCTGGCTGCCTGTCCTTGCCGGCGAGCCAATGGGCACAAAAGCGGAGCGGGAAGGAGTGGAGCGCGACTACTATCGTACGATCGCGGATCTAATTGCGAAAAATCATTACGCTCACCTTACTGAACTGGCACATCGCAACGGTCTTGTCTCTTACGCCGAAGGGACAGGACCCGATTCGGCACAGATCGACCCGATGAAGGACAGTGGCAGCGTTGACGTGCCAATGGCGGAGTTCTGGGTGCCGTCTACGCATCGTCCGACGCCCGATTCGCGCTTTCTGGCGCGAGATGCGGCAAGCGGAAGCCATATTTATGGCAAAAAGATGATGGCGTGCGAGAGTTTCACTTCAATAGGTCCTGAATGGGAGATGAGTCTCTTCGATTTGAA
>JBOGMI010001014.1:0-2855 GCA_050746645.1 Bryobacteraceae bacterium
ATTGATCGACGCGCGTGCCGCAACGTCGTACGCTTCGGCGAGCAGCCAGGATTGCGGATATGCGTCGATAAAGGCCATCGCGAGCGCATAGCGTTGGGACGGTGCCGAAGCGGCATAGGCCTTTAGAAAAGTTCGGCGTTCATGCGGATCTTCAATTTGGGAAAGAATCGTGAAGCTCCGGCGGCGAGGCCGGAAAGCAGCGGTATCGCTCTCCTGAGCATGGAGGATATGAAACGTTCCGGGGCCGCCGAGCAGCACGACAAACACGATGCAGATGCAGCTTCGCGTCTTCACGTGGACTTATTATTATATGGCTAACCGCCCGATGGTGGATGTCCGATCAGGCGGGAATCGTAAGCATGCAGAGCGGAGAGTTTGTCCTTCGGAACGAAGTGATTCCAACTCTTGACCGGAGGAGGGATCGGCAGCGCGGATGCCGTCTTGAAACGGAGTGTGACGATCTGCTGCGGACGAACATGGAAAGTGTATCGCCCCCCGTTTTTCAGAGCAGACTTCGGGCGCCCGAGAGCATCGGTCAGGGCGGCGGATTCGTGCGGCAAAGTTAACCAGACCAGAGCAGTACCGGGTCTGCCCGTCCATTCGACGAGCCGCAGTTCCACGTGATCGCCTTCCCGGCGCATGGCTTCGAGAATGAGATTGCCGGAGGTGTGCACAAAAGAGTGTTGGGGATTGGGTGCGCAATCAGGAATTTCGATAGGCGGGCAGTTGTATTCCCACGCTCTCCGTGGAATGTGCGCACTTCCCCAAAACTCCGAATGCGGAACTAGAGAATACTGCAAGAGGTGGCGGCCTTTCCCGCTAAGCCATGGGTTTGGATAGCCGTAATATTTGTCTTCGGCATTTAGTAAGTAAATGATCGGAGCCTGTCCATCGAGTTCGCGGCCTGTGCACCCGCGATCTAAAATAGCGACTCCTCCGCTATAACTGAGTTCGTAATCGGTCCAGCGGACAGCCGGGACGATCCCCTTCTTTCTGGCATGCGAAAAGCCGAAGGGAATGCCGCGACGCACGTCCGCAATTTTTCCGGATAAGGGGAACTCGGCAACAACTACGGTGAAATTAGGAATATCGTTCAATTCGGTCTCGAGATCGATTCTCGGATGGTGGTGATAGAAGCGCATGACGCGGCGGATAGCACCGCCTCCATAAAACTTGCCCGTAACTTCAACGGTGGTGGCGATCGGGCCTTTAGAGACGCTAACCTTGGATAGCCCTGTATTGGAATCGGCAAGCCGCGCCCGCTGAGGACGTGCCGGCATGAAATCGCCGGGCTTCTCGTGGGAAGGCATGTGAAAAGGCCGCTCCGCGACGATTACGTTTGCCGGCCCGCCCAGGATTTCCATCTTGCTGGGCTCCAGTCGAAGGCTTAACATAGCTCCCGTGTGTGGATCGATCCGTGCTGAGTAATAATCAGTTTCGATCCTTTCTGGCAGGACGATGGCTTTCGGTTCGGCCGGCGCTTGCGATGAGGATCTCCAGGCGGAAATACTGACTGGCTGCATGTCCAATTGGCAAAGCACCGCGCCGTCCGGCATGGCTTCGCATGTCGCCTTTTCGAGGCTTCTTCCGGGAGGAAGATGCAAGAGGAAGGGGTCGGATCGGCTCCAATTCAAAGGATTGAACAGTCCGAAAGCGGAGCCACTGCCGAGCAGCGCGCGGCCCGCGGACTGTGCGGCTCTAGCCGTTGTTCTTTCCACCCAATCGAAGCGATCTTGAACGTCCCAGGATTTCGGATCGACGAAAATCATACCGCCGGCGGACCCCCACAGAGTATTGCGATCCATGTTGAGACACATCAAAATCCAGGCGCCGTAAAGATCGTCCACCGGATACGCATGGTCAGCCTTCAAACTGGCGGCGGTGGCCAGAATCTCCGTAGCCTGTAAGGCTTGCTCGTTGCGGCGGTAAAGGGTTTTCACCCTTGGGTTTTCTATCCAGAACGCGTCGAAAGAGTAATCGGTTCCGCCGGAAAACGTTGGGATCTGGATTTCGCCCGAAGCAATATGCGGCTCGATTGCGTCGAAGTACTTCCCGAGTGTCGAAAACCCGATCCGCCTGCCGGTCCGCGCGCTCTTCCATTGTTTCAGGAATTGCGTTGGATAGCTTTTCAAGGCGGGCGCCAGAGAATAGTCGCCGCTGCCCGCGAGAACAAGAATCGGGGCCTGAGCCGGCGTAATTGCTTCTTTGCTCTCGAAGAATTTTCCGAGATCTTCGAGCTGTGTGGCTGTTAACGGTTGCGTCGTCTTGAAGATTTCCGATGCTTCGGCGTAGTGTCCTGGGCAGAGAGTTAGTATTTTCGATCCGTCCGGAGATACGGACCAGAAAATGGTCTTACCGGTGGGGTTCTTTCTGGTATAAACAAACGCCTTCAACCCCAGTTCGGTAGCGATCTGCGGCATCTGCTCATGGGCGCCACAAGTATCAATATTCCAGGAGAAACGCGGCTCGAGGCCGAACACCTGACCATACCAGCGAAGACCCTCGACGCCCAACCGCATGAGAGCTTCGCCTCCCGACAGGTTGATGGTCGATTCGAGAAAATAGGCGTTCACAAGCTCGACTCGTTTTTGACGAATTCGCTCCTTCAGCTCGGGAATGCGCTGAGGCTGGAAATCCATGATGGCGATGATATTGTTCACTTCCGACATCGCGAATTCGTAGTTCGGATCGTCCCGCACACGATCCAACTGATTGAGATAACTGTTGGCGCAATACATGCGCTCTTTCGAAAACGTGGTCAGCCAGCCGCAGCTCGCAGGATGAAAATTCGGGACCAGGTAGACACGGCGTTTCGATTCACGCCGGCCTTTAGCGTCCACTGTCCCAGCCGCGAC
>JBOGMI010001015.1:0-3847 GCA_050746645.1 Bryobacteraceae bacterium
TGAAGCCGATCTTCTAATAATGTTAGTTTCCCAGCGCGCGCTGCACCAATTCCACAACACCTTCGCCGCGCTCTCCAACGGTCACAAAATCCGCTTTGGCTTTCAATTCAGGGATTGCATTTGCCACTGCAACCCCGCAGCCACAGCCCGCCAGAAGCGGCTCGTCATTTTCTCCATCTCCCACGGCGATCACCCGGTCCGGAGAAAGATCGAACCCGGCAAGCGCCGCTCTTAGTCCCGTCATCTTGTCCACGCCAGGCGGCAGCATCATAACTGAATCTTTGTTGTAGATAAGCCGCGAGTCGAGCCGGGCATCGCGGATCGCTTCGAGAACTTTGCGTTCATGCTCGCGCCAGACTGCGACTACTACTTCGCCAATGGTAATGTCCTTCACTCCGCGGTTGCGCAGTTCTTCGACTAAGTGGTCCGAGCGCCCGCTCGACAGTATCGTTTTCTCCTTTGTCCGAGTATCGAAAAGCACGGGGCCGTTTTCGGCAACGATACAATCAAACAAGCTCCAGGGAGGAAACAGCCGCTCAATCTCCTGTAATAGTCTCCCCGTAACCAGAAAGAGCCGTCTGCCGGAATCTCGCAATCGTTCCAACGCGCGCACCGTCGCCGCATCCACTACGCCTCGATGCGCAATCGTGCCATCGTAATCGCAAGCGAGCGCCAGACTGGCCCTGAGGTTACAAATCGACACAACGAATTTAAGATAGCTCATTCGAATCCGTTGCCGTAGGATTCGCCGCATACACCCAACGATCCGCAACCAAAAAGTTCACCGCCGAGCAGAGTGCGATTGCTCCGGCAGCCGATGGCAGGACCGGAGTTTTGAGCCATTCCACGAGCCAGTAGACCAGAGCCGTATTTCCGAGCAGCGATACCAAACCGTTCCCGGCGTGAAATCGCCAAAGCCGCGCCGCCGCTTGCCGAGCGCTTTTGAGCCTGCGGTCGCGCCAGGTGAATCGCTCATGCCAGAAAAAGTTGTGTAAAATGGCGATCTCGACCGCAATCGCGGCAGCCGCAACCCCGGGTATCCCGAAGCACTCCGTCAGTAAAGAAACCAGAAGCAGCTGCAATACCGCGCCCATCAAGCCCACCAGGCTGAATCTGCCGAATCGAAGACATCTCCCGGCCCGCTTCACGGCAGGCTTTCCTCTCGATAAAGCAAGGCGGTGTGGCGGAGAATCGTTAGTAATCCCATGACCGCCATTCCGGCCATCGCCACCGCGCCTGCGACATCGAACAGCAGATATTGCCGGCCCGCGATATGCAGATACGGATGGATCGCTAAGATGGCGTTCCCAGCGGCAAGCAGGATCCGAATTTCGGTCGGACCGAAGATGCCGTGTGAAAGATGAAAACGTCCGATCGTATACGTGGCAAGATAGCTCTCGATAGAGAGCACGTAGAAACACACGAGCATCCCCACAGCTATCTGCCAGTGCAGGTAGCCGGAGCAGCCGAGCCCTAAGACCAGAGCCAGCGCGCCGAGCATATCGGTTATGTGATCCACGTAGAATCCATAGCGCGGGCGCTGCCGGTTGCGAACCCGAGCCAGCGTGCCGTCGAGGCTGTCTCCAAGCCAGTTGAGCGCCAGGAAAAAGTTCACTAGCCAGAACGCGCGCGGGTCGTGCGATGCGAAACCGTATGCCGCCCCGGCTAATAGCTGCGAGGCTAATGCCAACCCGGTCAAATGATCGGGATGGATCGCGGCGGGTGTCCGCTGCGCCATCCATACCAACAGGCGCTTTTCGAGTCCGGCGGTCAGCGCACGGTGAACCCGCGGCGCGCTCATAAACTCGCCTTTCGCCTGAACCACCGGCCGCGCGCTCATTGCCGTGCCCCCTTTCTGGCGCCTTCCAGCGCGTTTTCCGTCGCCCTCAACGTGAACTCCAAAGACGTCCGGGGCAGGTCCTCAATAATGGGTTCGATCAGCCAGCCGAGGCCCCGGGGCACACTCCGCGTGAGCGATACGGCTTCGCATTCCATTAGCAATCCATTGCGCCATTGGATGAAGCTCCAGTACGAATTCAAGTGCCAGAGAAAACCATCCTCCTGCTCCTCGGTCAGCCTTCGCTCATGCGCTGTTCCGGGTTGGTCGATTTGCCAAATATGCGTACTGCGCGAAATGCTATAGCCTCGCGTACTCGCTGTCACTGCCGTTTCGACCCGGCATTCGGCATCGAGCACGATGATGATTGCCATCTGCTTCTTGAATCGGATTTCTACCGTGGCAAACCTGCCGTGCTCTGCCAGTACTCGGGCTGAGACCACCTCTGGCGCGTAATACCGGCGAAAATGCTTGTAGTCTCGCAAGACCGCAAGCATTTCTTTTGCAGTTGCGCCCGGAACAAAAGCTTCTCCGCGCCAGTGATGCATCAGTGCTCCGTCCACGGTCCAGGTCCCGCCATGAACGGGCTCTACCCGCAAGGCTCCGGACAGAAGATGGCGCTCGGCTTCGGTTCGTTCAGGCGGCGCAAGGTTGAAAATGGCGAGGTAACTACCGGGACTGGCGTGCTGCCTGTCCAGACGCATCGCTACATGAACCACATAATTTGCGTATGCTCGCTCGGCAGCCGCCGACGGCCGCATGGCCGAACAGTGGCTTGCGATCAGCAGCAATGCTGCCGCCGATTCTGTTCCCAATCGCATGATTCACCTCCGTGTCCGAATCATGCACCGAGGTCCGCGCCCGACACAATGCATTGCCGCCTCAAACTGTCCTCATTTGCATCGCATCGTACAACCTATTGCATTCAAAAGGGGTTATAGTGAGTTATCTCATGCCCATGCCGGTATGCAAGACACTGCGGATATTTCGCTTTGGCGTGTTTGAGCTGGACGAAGCGGCCGGCGAGCTGCGCAAAGGCGGCATCCGGATCAAACTCCACTCGCAGCCCTTTCAGATGCTGGTGATGTTGCTCGAAAGACATTCGCAGGTGGTCACACGTGAAGAAATGCGAAATCGGCTCTGGGGGCGAGACACGTTCGTGGACTTTGACCATGGTCTGAATGCCTCCATGAACAAGATTCGCGAAGCGCTGAACGACTCTGCCTCTCAGCCCCGGTATGTGGAAACAATCCCCGGCAAAGGCTATCGCTTCGTCGTGCCGGTGACGGTCGTGGCGCCTGTGTCGAACCTATCGGAGCCGGCGGCCGCCGCCTCAGCCGCTGCGGAGTCTGCCAAGACCTCGGAAAGCCCGTCGGAGCTGTTGGTTGGCGCTGTTCTCGCCGCCCCGCATGAGCTTCCGGTTGCACCGCGCAAGCTGGTCCGCACTCTGCTGCTTCTGGTGCAGGCGATGTATCTGGCGTTCTACCTGGGAGCGTTGGCGAATCTTAAGGAGATCCACGATATTTTTTGGGATGCAAGGCTGCTCTCCCCAGCGGCGCTCATGACGTTGCTGGTCGCAACCGCGGCGACTCTGATCCCGGTCCGGCTGTTCATTGCAGCGGCCGTTAGTTTCGACGCGGCGCAGCTCACGGACAAATTCCACAAGCTGTTCCCCGTGCTGCTACTGCTGGACCTTTTGTGGGCGCTCTCGCCGTTCCTTCTTGTCCATCACATAAGCATCGGTCTCGCCCTGGGGATGAGCGCTGCACTCATCTATATGCCGTTTGTCCAACGGTCACTCATTCTCATGTTTGCGCGGAAACGATGATTAGCTTCAAGGTTGCACATAAGCCGAACTTACAGAACGAAACCTTGTCACTGTCAACTGAAGCACAAAAATGGCCAGCGCGTCGAAGATCGCGATAGACAAACCTGTTCCGATGCCCCAGATGTTGGCGGTCTTGCCCACTGCCCACGGTAACAGCATCCCGCCGCACAGTGCGATACCCA
>JBOGMI010001016.1:0-4567 GCA_050746645.1 Bryobacteraceae bacterium
GCCTTTTTCCAGCGCAACTATTCCTTTGTCGCCGGCCTTCTCGGCGGCTGCTTCCTCACCATGGCCAGCGACGGAACCGAACAGCTTCTGGTCCAGCGCCTGCTCTCCGCCAAAAACGAGCGCGACAGCCGCACCGCCCTGTTTGCAAGCTGGGTCGTGATCTGTTTTCAATTCGCGCTGTTTCTGTTTGTAGGTGTGCTGCTCTACGTCTACTACCAAGGCGCGGGCCTCGCGGCTCCGGCGGTTCCCGAGCGCATCTATCCGCTGTTCATCTGGAATCATTTCCCGCCCGGCCTGGGAGGATTGATCATGGCGGCTATTCTCGCCGCAGCCATGTCGAACCTGAGCGCCGCACTCAATGCGCTGGCTTCCACCACCGTGATGGATTTTCTGAAGCCGCTGCGGCCCCATCACCCCGAGTTTTTCTATCTGCGCATCGCCCGCTGGTCCACAGTCGGGTGGGGCGCTTTGCTCTTTTCCGTGGGTTTGGCCGCGCGCCACTGGGGACGCGTGCTCGAAGCCGGCCTCTCCATCGCTTCCGTGCTCTACGGCGCCCTGCTGGGCGTTTTTCTGCTGGGCGTGCTCACCAAGCGCCCCGGCGAGGCCGCCGCCATCACCGGCATGAGTTGCGGCCTCGTCGCCACGTTTTTCCTGCGCAGCTATTTTGCCTTCACCTGGTGGGTACTGATCGGCTCCGCAGTGACTTTTGCGGTTGGCTATCTCACGAGCCTGGTTCTGCAAAGGCGCCGCCCGCCAGTGAAGGTCACCGCATGAAGCAGTTTCCGGCTAGAATAGCGAAGAGGCCATGGAATTAACTACGGTACAGGAGATTGAACGCGCTATTAACGCGCTCACACCGCAGCAGCGGGACGAACTCTGCGAATGGCTCGACGAACACCACTTGCAGCCCATCGACGTTCAACTCAAGGCGGACCTTGAAGCGGGCCGGATAGACGACCGTATCAACCGCGCCGTTGCCGACCACAAGGCCGCGAGAACCAGACCCCTTTAGTGTCCGCAAGATGATTCACCGCGCGAACGCGGATTTTTGGCATGATTATCGGAGCCTGCCTGCGGTCATACGCGTGCGCGCAGATAAACAGTTCGCGTTGCTGCAAGTAAATCCGCAACATCCTTCTCTGCAATTCAAGAAACTCGGCGACCGCAACGGACGGGAAATCTGGTCCGCGCGCGTGACACTGAAATACCGTGCTTTAGCCTTCAAAGCCTCAAACGAGTGTGTTTGGTTTTGGATTGGCGAGCATAACGTCTATGAGGCCTTAATTCCTTGAAGAAGCCCCTTTCACCATCGGAGCAGCCGACGCTGAATGCCACGCGCGGAGCGAATGCCCAACCCAAACCCAGTCTGCAGCGCGTGTTGGGCCTCTGGAGCGCAGTCTCCATTGTCATTGGCACTGTGATCGGCAGCGGCGTTTTCCTCGTGCCCTCGGACATGATCCGCTCCACCGGCTCGGTATCGCTCCTGTTTGTGGTCTGGATCGTGGCCGGCCTGCTCAGCCTGTTCGGCGCCTTGACCTATGCCGAGCTATCGGCGGCCATGCCGGAGGCCGGCGGCGAATACGTCTATCTCAGCGCCGCCTATGGCCCTTTCTGGGGCTTCTTATACGGCTGGACCCAGTTCTGGGTCGCCAAAAGCGGCTCCATCGCCACCCTCGCGGCGGCTTTTTACATCTACCTGACCGAGTTCGTTCCGGCCTTGCATGCCTCGCTCTGGGTTTCGCCCTGGCATATCGGACCAGGCGGCAGCTTACTCGAAATTCGTTACGGCCAGATCGTTGCCATCGGCCTGATCCTGGCTTTGTGCGCGGTGAATTATGCGGGCACGCGCTCGGGCGGCAATCTCCAGGTGGCGATGACCGCGGTCAAGATGCTGCTCATCGCGGGCATCGTCGTGGCCGGGCTGGCCTTTGGACATGGCCATTTTTCGCATTTCTCCACGCCCGCTACCGGCTTAGCGGCGAGCCACGCCGGTATTGCCGGATTCTTCGTCGCCATGGTGGGCGCCCTCTGGGCTTACGACGGCTGGAACAACGTCAGCATGGTCTCATCCGAGATCCGCCACCCGCAGCGGAATCTGCCGCGCGCGCTCGCTGCGGGCACCGCCGCCGTGATCGTCACCTATCTGCTGATCAACCTGGCTTATTTCTACGTGCTCAGCCCCGCCCAGGTCGCCGCCAGCCATCGCGTCGCTTCCGACATGATGTCCAGCATGTGGGGCCACGCTGCGGCCGGAGCGGTCGCGGTCGCGGTGCTGATCTCCATTTTCGCCGCGCTCAACGGCTCCATCCTCTCCGGCGCTCGCGTTCCCTACGCCATGGCCCGCGACGGATTGTTCTTCCGCGCCGCCCGCACCGTTCACCCTAGGTTCAAAACCCCGGGTAATTCCATGATTTTGCTCTGCCTTTGGTCTTCCATCGTGGTTTTGAGCGGGTGGTTCAACGATCTCTACAATTTCGTCATTTTCGGAAGCTGGATTTTATACTTATTGACCACCCTTTCCGTTTTCGTACTACGCAAAAAGCGGCCTGAGATGCCCAGACCGTACCGGGTCATTGGCTATCCGGTAGTTCCAGTACTTTTTGTGGCCGGCGCAGTCCTCCTGCTCGCCTACACACTTCACAACCGCCCGCGAGAATCGCTGATGGGCTTAGCCCTCATGGCTTTAGGCGTGCCCTTTTATTTTTACTGGAAAAAGAAGAACGCCTGGAACGAAAGCTGAAATTCTCCCGGTTTTCCGATTAAGGCTGGGAATTATCCACTAGTACTCCTAGAACTACTTAGAGCTTAACTACCTTCCGAATGACTTGAATTTTCTACCAAAACCGCATTAAACTTCGTATAAATCGCCTGCGGTGGTTAGCGGGAGTCCGCAATCGCCGGAGCTCAGAGAGCGCGGCGGAGGAGGCAATATTTTGGACGTAGATAAAATGCTCGCCGAGTTGCGGCTGGAGCGTGAGCAGATCGAAGAAGCCATCTTGACGCTGGAGCGTCTGGCGCGAGGCAGAGGGCGGCGGCGCGGCCGTCCGCCGGGATGGCTGAAGGAGGCGGCCGCGTCGCTGGCAGACGGCGGAGATTCTGAACCCGCCGCTGGCGCCGAACCCAGGCGGCGCGGCCGTCCGCCTGGAAGCAAGAACAAGCAAGCCGCCCAGCCCGCCGAAGCGTAGAGCGGGGCACCGCTCCCTCCGGTCGCGGCTCTGCGGCTTGTTCTGAGCCGCGACCATAGGGAGCGGTCTTCAGCTTCAATACAGCAGATACGGCTTGCGCAGCTTGTCGAATGCCGCTGCTTCTTTCTGCGCTTGCATCCAAATGACGCTGGGGTCCGTGCCGTTCTTCAGTTCTTCAATCGTCTGCCGGTTGCCGATCTCGTGCAGACACCGGTTGAAATCGATTTTTCCCGGATAAAGTTTTTCGAGCGCGGCCGCCAGCTCGATGCCGAGCCGGGTGCTGTCGAACAGATTCCGGTTCGTCACCACAAAACGTACCCCTTGAATCCGCTGGCCCTTGAAGTTCGAAGATCGCGGCGTAAAAGCAGTCGGGTAGATACGCACGCCGGGAATGAGCTTCTTGTTCAAGTAATCCGCCAACTGCTGGCCGTTGATCCAGTCCGCTCCGATCTGTTCGAACGGCGCATCGGTCCCCCTCCCCACCGAATAATCGCGATTCGATTCGATGAGTGCCAGTCCCGGATAAAGCAGCGCGGCGTTCAGGCTGCGAATGTTCGGCGATGGATTCACCCACATCAGATTGCCCGCATCGAACCAATCGCCCCGCTGCCAGTTGCTCATGCGAATCACGTGAAGATCGGCGTGCAGATGCTGCCGCGCATTCGCCATGGTAGCCAGCTCTCCCAGCGTCATGCCATTGCGCACCGGTTCGTCGAAGCATCCGATAAACGATTTCAGATTGCTGTCCAGCATCGGGCCCTCGATGTGTACGCCCGTGATCGGATTCGGCCGGTCGAAGACGTAAAACGGGATTCTCGCTTTCGCCGCGGCCTGCAGGCCATAGAGCATGGTGCAGGAGAACGTGTAAAAGCGCGCGCCGACGCCCTGAATGTCGAACACCAGCGCGTTGACGTTGCGCAAATCTTTTGCCGTCGGCCGCCTATGATTGCGCCGGTACAGGCTGATGATGGGCAGCCCGCTTTTGGCGTCGCGCGAATTCGCAACCGGGGCATCGTGCGTGCCGTTGATGCCATGCTCGGGCGAGAACAGTTTCACCACGTGTACGCCGTCGGCGAGCATCACGTCCACGTTGCGCCGGCCGCCGCGGTCCAGTCCGCTCTGATTGGTGATGAGGCCGATGCGCATGCCTTTCAGATCGCTGAATTTGCGCTGCTCGAGCACGTCGAGCCCGGTGAGCGTTTGCGCATCGCGCGCAATGACGCGATGCGCACCGGCGCGCCCGATGGTATCGATATAGCCGGTGAGCGAAACGGTATGGGGCACGGTCATGCCGAAGGACGCTGCCGCGGCGGTGGCCACGCGGCAGCGCAGGGACAGCATCGATTCTTCTTTGCTTTCATCGTGATGGGGGTAGACGAAAT
>JBOGMI010001017.1:0-16357 GCA_050746645.1 Bryobacteraceae bacterium
CCCTTCGGAGTTCAGCACCACGGCTCGCAGCCGTTTCGCCACCCGGTAGGCTCCGTCTCTTTCCGCTTCCTTGCTCAGACGGCTCAGCCGCTGATATGTGCTGGGATGTAACCGCAACAAGCGTGGAACCATGAGGCCCTCTGCGCCCAGTATCCCACATATGTCCCTTTATTTATGCGCGCCTGTATAGCTCAAAATACATCACATTTATGGAGCGGGCGCTGCCGAGCGCGTTCGTGCGGAGTGATCGCATCGGATTCAAGCTCAGCGAGCATGGGTTGAACTGGAGCGCAGCTGCCGGTGCTTTCAGCCAAAGCGTGAGCGGCAACGAATACAACTCAGGTATCGCCGGAGCCGTGCGCGCAACTTTCGCGCCGGCCCACGACCGACGCCACTTGCTGCACATCGGGGCCTCGCTCAACTATCGCTTTCCGGGCGGCAGCGGAACCGTGCGCTTTCGCTCTCGACCCGAAAGTCATATCACCAACGTGAGGCTGATCGATACGGACCGCATCACAGGCGTCGACCACTTTCAGGTCTATGGGGCCGAAGCCGCCGCCGCGCGGGGACCGATTGAAGCCCAGGGTGAATACATTGACACTCAAGCCGCACGCACTGCATTGCCGGAGCTCAATTTCAGCGGTTGGTATGCCCAGGCAAGCTGGTTTATCACCGGCGAATCGCGCGCCGCCTTTTATGATGTATCGACCGGTACTTTTGGGCGGGTGATCCCGCGATATGCTCTTGGCGCTGTCGAGCTTGCCGTTCGCTACAGCACGCTCGATTTGAGCAACAGGGATATTCGCGGCGGCACTGAGAGCGATATCACCGCCGGGATCAACTGGTATCCGAATGGGTGGCTGCGCTTTTCGGCGAACTACGTCAGTGTCGGGTCCAAGCGAGCGGGGATCAGCGACGACCCGAACGTTTTCGAGTTGCGCGGCCAAGTCGTTTTTTAACTCACCCGATCTCCCGGGCCGTCAAAGAACCATGACCAAACCCTCTTGGATAAGCAGCCGGACGAGTTTGCCGGGATCGTCTAAATCGCCGGGAAGGTCCCGAACGACAAAGCGGGAATTGCCGAGAGCGAATCGGACCGCCGCACCTGCGTAAGAGGGAAAGGTGATCCGGCGCCCGTAGCAATCGACGGACACCGACTGACCGGTCCGTTGTCCCCAGCCGAGAGATAACGCCCGCTCTCCCGCCCATTACTCTCTCTGCCGTCACTTGATCGAGAGCCGCCAGTTGGGCCATTTGACCTCTCAGCAGCGGAGGGCAGGCGGAGAGAAATTCACCGGCAAAACGGTCGAGTGCGGTCATCGAAATCCGCTTGTTCAGGAAGCCTGCGCAAAAGGCTTTGAAGCGTCTCTCGGGCCGGCCGCCGGTCGAATTCCCGCCGGGCGAAACCGGGGGGGGAGCGCTTTGCGGAACGTCGGTCATTTAGGCCGGCGCTGGCGACCAACTCCAGGAGCAGATCTGTCCGGGTGTACCTCAGACCTCGCGATGAGCGCAGGCGCACACTCTCAATGATGAAAATGAGGCAGTCTGAAGATTTTCTGAATGATCGTTGGTTGTGCAATTAGACAGAACAAAAACGCGCCGGGCTGCCGATATGAAAATATGGTCACTCCGATCTCTAATCATACGGAACCCTATGTTCCCTCAACTACACAACCGGAATCCAACCGAACTGCGCCCCCGAAGCAGCCACAACCGCCGCAGGATTCTGTTCAACTGAGCGCACAAGCCAGAGCTGCCGCATCCGGTGACGTCGATCACGATGGTGACAGCCACTAAAGGCAAATAGCCTCGAAATGAACGGAATATGAGTTTCAGCGAAACCGAAGCCTCATCGCCCCGCGTCAAAGCAATTCACCAGCATAGGAGTTGCGCTGGGAGGCATGTCAACCTTCTCGGTCCTCACGATCTGCCTGACGGCACTTTCCACGGCTGCTTCGCTGCCGGCCAAGAACTTCGTTATAACTCTTGATCCAACGAAAACGAAGGTTGATTTTACTTTAAGCGCCACCCTGCATGCCGTGCATGGAACTTTTCGCCTGCAATCGGGTCACGTGGCGTTCGATCAGTCGGCGCACATCATTACCGGAGACATTGTCGTCGAAGCGGCGAGTGGAGATAGTGACGATGCAATCCGCGACAGGCGGATGAGGCGAGAGGTTCTTCAAGTTCGGCGTTATCCAGAAATTCGATTCAACCCGATTGCGTTCAGTGGACCAGTTGCCATGAACGGCGTTTCGCGGATTGAGGTCACGGGATTGCTCACGATCCACGGCCAGGCGCACAGGATCACTTTCCCGATAAAGGTTCAAATGTCCGATAAAAAAGTTACTGCAACCGGCAGGTTCATCTTGCCATATGTGAGATGGGGCATGAAACCCCCCAGTGTGTTCTTTCTGAAAGTCAGTAAAAGCGTGCAAATCGACATCACCGCCGTTGGACAGGTTCGACAGGCTGATGCGAAATAATCTTAGGTCGTGATGGTCTGTTGTTGCTTCTTTATCGATCTCTCAAATCGTCTAACCGTCTAATGTGCGAGCTTCTATAAACAATATTGTGTGCGGCTGCTTCAGCAACAGGAACGCGACTCGATCCGAGCGGCTTGATTGAAGCGCTGCGGTTCAGTAAGTGCGGTGAAAAACACGCCTTGGCCGGGCGTTTAGATCTCGGGATAACATCAGCTTGAACGTTAATTTATCGGCGCCGGCGGTGAGACCAACGCCGACGCCAGCTTCGACATCCACAATCTTGCTCTTGTGATCCATCACGGCCCAGATCTCGTGAAACTGATCGTTCGAAGGCAAGGAGCGACGCAGAGGTCCTATATCGGCGTACTCCTCCGCGGCGACCGCCCATTTGTCGTTTAGATTGTAGGCGAGCCGCGTTGCAGGAACAAATTCGAGGTTTCCAAAACCGCCGGTGTAGTCCGTATCCACGATCGGATTGAAAATGAAATCCCACGGATGCAGGTGCACGCCGATGATGGGACGCACTTCGGAGGTAAAGTGCCGGGACTCCCAATAACTTTGGTTCACGCTGAACTCGAAATTGACGCCGTAAAAAAAGGTATGGTCGGCGGCGTGCGGCCGCACAAATAGCTCCCTGATCTTGAAGCCGTTATAAGTTGGGCCGCGCCCTTCGGAATAAAGGCTGTAGACGGGGAGATAGAGGCCCTGCTCAAACCAGTCCGTGACGCCGTAGGCCCATTCGGCCGCGCCGTTGAAGGAATCGTTGGCAATGACGGCGCCGTGGAAAACGGGCGTTTCGCGGCCGATGGGAGTGAAATTCATGTGGACCGTCAGGTTGAACACGCCAGGAGGTTCGATTTCAGCGTTGTAGACCTGGATCTCGTCTGTTTGTGCGAAGATGACTGCCGGGGCGGCGATCAGGAGCAACGCGGTTAAAAAGCGGATTCCCATCTCGTTTAAAGAGGAAGTCAGCACATCCTCACACACATAATGTCCAGCGTACCAGCGGTTGTTTGGCGGAGGTATTCCTTCGAAAATAGCTCCTATGCCGGGATCTTCCAGGCCGTTTAAAGAGCCATCACCAAACCCTCTTGGATAAGGCGCCGGACGAGGACAACTTTGCCGGGATCGTCTAGACCGCCGGGAAGGTCTCGAACGACAAAGCGGGAACTGCCGAGAGCGAATCGCACCGCCTCACCGGCGTAAGAGGGAAAGGTGATCCGGCGCCCGTAGCAATCGACAGACACCGACTGAGCGCCCGTTATCCCCAACCGAGAGATAACGCCCGGTCTCGCGCCCACCAGGCTCTCCACCGTCAATTGATCGAGGGCCGCCAGTTGAGCCATTTGACCTCTCAGGAGCGGGGGGCAGGCGGAAAGAAATTCACCGGCAAAACTGTCGAGCACGGCGTCGAAATTCGCCTTTTCAGGAAGGCGGCGCAAGAGGCTTTGGAGCATCTCTCGGGCCGGCCCCCGGTCGAATTCCGGCTCGGCGAAACCGGGGGGAAGCGCTTTGCGGAACGCGGGGTCGTTTAGGCCGGCGCTGGCAACCAATTCTACAAGCAGGTCTGTCCACGTGTACCTCAGAACCCCCACCGTTATGTGAAGCGAAACAGCATCGGTGGAACGGGCATCGTGGACAACACCGCGAGGAATGTAGGCGACATCGCCGGCTTGCAGTTCGAATTCGAGTGTGGGATTGCCGCGCTCATGAACCGCGGAGTCGAAATCCTGAGCAGGAAGCGGCAGTTCGACTGGTGTTCCATAGATGGTCCACTTTTTAGAGCCGGTTACCTGTAGCACAAATACGTCGTGCGTATCGTAATGAGGTTTGGCGCCTTGGGCACTGGCGGGCGTCAGGTAGACGTTAGCCTGACAGGGGAAGCTAAATTCTTTTTCGAGACCCCGGCAAAAGAAGGCAAACTTCGGGAGAACCGTGTGCAAGAATGCCAGAGTTATGGTGGAGCCCTCCGCGAAAAGCCGATACACCTTGGCGACATCAAGAGAGTCACCGACGGTGTATTCACTGCCGGAAACATCGCGGCTGGCATTTTTAAGGCAGATGTCGGGGTAGCGCCGATCCAGGGTGGTGATGACGCGGTCTATTTCATCCAAAGTCAACAGCGGGCTGAAGTAATCCGGCTGGTTGCGGTTCACAATGAGCGGCTGTTTTTCCCAGTAGCTTTCAAAAAACAATTGCTTGTCAGTAGGGTCAATCAGCCATTCGAGTGAGGGCTGGATCCCAACGGGGAGCGCCCCTCTCTCGTTCACCCGCGAATTACTAAAGAACGCTGGATGAGGCATAAAAATCCAAAAGCACGTAGTTCAAAGGAGAGTGGTGATAGACGTATAGCGTTGCGTTCGCGGCGGCTATGGGCCAAAATCGCGGTGCTCTTTTTGAATCGGACCGCGTTACTTTTTGTGGTCGGGATCGCTTCGGTCGGGTTCGGGTTTCTTCTTATGATCCGGGTCGGTTCCTTTTGGCGCCTTTTTGTGGTCGGGATCGCTTCCCTTGGTGGGCTTCTTGTGGTCGGGATCGGACGTTTGACCCTGTGCTTGCACCCCGCATACAAGGGCTCCGGCGCCGATCAGGAATGCGCTAGCGGCAGTCACGAACGAGCGCCTCGGGAATACGCGTTCGGTAACAATTTGGTCGTCCGAGAGGGTCAAAGATGGTTGCCCATCGGTTGCTTCAGGACCTTTATCAGCCAAGATGTGTCTCCTTATCTCCAGCATCCGCTTTATATCACAGTGCAAACCAAGAGATATGCACGGTAAGTCATGAACGCGGTCGATGGCGTGCTCGACGGCACGACACGCGCACGAACGCTATTGAGCTTTCCTACTTCCGCCCGACCAGTAGAACGCGCGCCGCGAATGCCCGTCCTTGTCCGCTCGCAAACAGAAACGGCGTCAGGTTTGTATTCACAATATTGGGATTAAAGTGATCGGTTGCATTGATCACGGAAAGCCGGACCGCCCAGATGCGCCCGTGAAACGGGAATCGCTTCTCGATCCCAATGTCCAGGCTCCTGTAAGCCAGAAAGCGCTGCGCGCCCGGCTGGCCTTCGAGTTGCCCCAGTTGGTTCACCGCATTGAAGGGAAATCCCGACCGCCGTCAGCACCTTCCACAGGCTCTTATTCCCGTAGATACTCGCCACCTGCCAAGGCTTCGCGCCTGGGCCCTGCGCCGCTTGCAACCCCGCCGCCAGCCCGAGCCATAGCAGGAAAATACGGGCTAAATCTTTCGAAAGCATCGATGACTCTCAGGCGGGCTGCATTTACTCAGAGCCTACCGCTAGCCTAGCGAGGCGTTTCGGCGCCTGGGGCGGCAGTACTCAGGCAGATATTTGGGCGGTGAGCCAGGCAGGTCTCTTGCTGCTCATGTGCATCGGTTCTTACAGACTTAAGCTTGAAGAGCGCCTTGGTTGTCAAGGCCCTTACAAGAGCGGCATTCATTTCGGGATCGCGGACGCTTATGCATGAATAGATTGCCGTCAGCGCCACGATTCGGGCAGAAAAACCATTACCGTTACGAGCGATCTTTGCGACGACACCGCCGCCGCCAGTGGCGTCTGTGGCGCCCGTGAAGGGTACAACAAGGCGGCCACGGTCTGACAGGCGCTCGAGCCAAAGCGGATGCGGATGGGTGACGCCGGCATTAATGAATATCGCATCACATTCGCCCGGGTCGAATACCGCGCCATCTCCCTCCTGCACCGAAACGTTGGGATAGGCGGCGAGATTCTCTTGAGCCCGGGCAGCCAAGCGCGGATCTATTTCGGTCGCCGCCACTTTCCCGGCTGCACCAACCACTTCCGCCATGATCGCGGTGTAATAGCCGACACCGCAACCCAGGTGGTAAATGCGGTCTCCGGGAGCGAGATCGAGTGCGTCGATCCATCGAGCCAGCGCGCTTGGCTGTCCGTTGTTCAAATGACGGTCTGGATCGAGGGCAACCAGAACATTGTGATAAAGGTCCCCAGGATTGTCAGTAGTTGAATAAGCGCTACCAGCCAGGCCCGTGAACGCCAGTGCGGCCCACTCCGGCGATGCAACCTGCCAAGGCGGCGGACCCATAAACTTCTCGCGGGGCACGCGAGCGTAAGCCGCAACAAGCGCATCCGAATCCAGGCCCGCTGCGATTCTAATTTCATCCGCATAGAAAAGGCGGCAATCGTCAAGGTCCATACAACGGTTCAATATCTCGCCCGGTGTAGCGGGCGTACAGATCGATCGGAATTCCTCAACTGAAGTATGTTCTCCGATTGTGAAGAATCCCTGAATAGAGTCGCCCCTCTTGCGCTTCCCATCCGGAATATACAATTCTCCAAAAGGCACATTTATTGCCGAAGGCCATTTCTACCCGTTCTCATCCGTCTTCTTTTATGCCGATCGCGGCGGGCTTCTGCTCAATGGGCGAACGGGGAACCTGGAATATGGCTCTTGTGCCCCCGACTGCCCCAATGTCTTCATCGACGACGCCCAGTTACAGGCGCTCTGGAAGGAGCCGAAGCGCTTTTGCTTGGCCTTATATAAAAGGTCCATTCCGCGGTTGAAGCGCCTGATCGGGGCGCCCGCGCTGCACCTGGTGATCGCCTCCGGCGACAAGGATCTGTTCACCAATCATGCATTGCCGCAACCCAGTGCTCAGCCGCACTGAATAGATCCCCCGTTCCGGTCACCAGACCGAGTTACGAATTCCAGGGGCGATTTCGAGACAGAATTTAAAAGATAAAGCTCCACAAGCGTCGGAAACGAAAGTTTTCGCTGCGCGATGCAAGCGAGCACGCCGCGACGCGAACGAGAATAGCTAGAAACGGCCTCATCGCACGTCTTAAACGTACACCTCTCCTGGTGTGGCTCCTCGTGGCGCGATCGCAGCAAAAAAGGCCCAGGCGGGGCACGAGAATTTCGTTCTTCCCGCCTGGACCTGAGGGAATCTTTCCAAGTAGGTGTGGTGGTTAGGGTATAGAAATATATAGAAAGTGTCATGAAGATCCTGTTAATCGAGGATGAGCCGAAGACGGCCGGTTATTTAAGAAAAGGGCTGACCGAAGAAGGTTTCGTTGTCGACATTGCGCCCGACGGTGAAGAGGGTTTGCACGTTGCAAAAAGCCTCGGCTTCGATTTGATCGTTTTGGATGTCATGCTGCCGGGCCGCGATGGCTGGCAGGTGCTCACGGAAATTCGGCGAGAGGGCCAGCAGATGCCGATTTTGTTGCTTACCGCACGCGATGCGGTGCCGGACCGCGTCAGGGGTTTTGAATTGGGCGCGGACGATTATCTCGTGAAGCCCTTCGCGTTTTCGGAGCTCCTGGCGCGTATTCGGTCGTTATTACGGCGCGCCCCCGTCCGCCAATTAGAGGTCCTGCGGATAGGCGATCTGGAATTGGATCTCTTGCGGCACCGGACGATTCGCGGCGGCCAGCGGATCGATCTGACGGCGAAGGAGTTTCAGTTGCTCTCGTTATTTGCGAGGCGGGCGGGAGAAATTCTTTCGCGCACGGTGATCGCCGAGTCCGTTTGGGACATGAATTTCGATAGCGACACAAATGTGGTAGATGTCCATGTCCGGCGCTTGCGCGCCAAAGTGGACGATCCGTTCGAGCGTAAGCTGATCCGGACCGTCCGGGGCGTCGGCTATGTATTGCAGGAGGGCGATTAATGCCATCGCATCGATCTTCCTTATCGATATGGCTCACGGCCTGGTACACGGTGGCTTGTCTGGTTTTGCTCGCAGCAGCGACGGGAATTTTGTACTGGGCACTCGCTTCCGACCTGAACAGCGACACCGATTTATTTTTGGCGGATAAAGTGAACGTCGTGCGCAGCATTCTGCGCGAAAGGCCCGGCGATTGGTCCGGATTGCACGAGGAAATCGACCTCGAACCGGCGGCCCGGCGTTACGAGCGCTTTTACATCCGGCTGTTGAATGAACGCGGCGATACGGTTTTGAGCACGACTGGCATGGACCGGATCCTGGCGAAAACGCTTTTCCCTCCAATAGGAGCAGGCAGCCTGCTGCACGGCGTGCCGATCGTTTCAAAGAACGGTCACCGGTTCATGGCTCTTACAGCAGCGGTTCCGGTGGGCACGAATACCGGAAAGACATGGCGCATGCAAGTGGCGATCGGCCGCACAAAGGACGAGAAGTTACTCGAACGGTACCGCCATTGGCTGTGGTCGATTTGGGCGGCCATGCTCGCGCTCTGCCCGTTTGTGGGCTACCGAATTGCACGACGCGGGATTCGTCCCGTGGAGAGAATTGCCGAAACCGCGCGGCGCATCAGTTCGAGCACTCTGAGCGAGCGTATCCAACCCGCCGGGTATCCAGTGGAGCTAGCCGCGCTGGCGGGAACCTTCAATGCCATGCTGGATCGCTTGCAAGATTCCTTTGCCCGGCTTTCCGATTTTTCGGCGGACATCGCGCATGAGCTGCGTACTCCGGTCAACAACATTCGCGGCGAAGCCGAAGTCGCACTCACGCGAGCGCGCTCGGTCGACGATTACCGCGAGGTGCTCGGTTCGTGTCTGGAAGAAGCCGTGCGTCTTTCCAAACTGATCGGCAATCTTCTGTTTTTGGCTCGCACAGAGAGTCCCGAAGCGCATTTGAAGCGCGAACTCACCGAAATCGAACAGATTTTGTACGCGGTTCACGATTACTTTGAGCCGGCAGCAATCGAGGCGGGTATTCGGTTGACAGTGGAATGCGCCGGAAAGACCAGGATTTCGGTAGATCGAATGCTGGTGCAGCGAGCGCTTGCAAATCTGGTCTCCAACGCTTTATCCCACACGCGCGCAGGCGGAACGATTTTATTGCGCGCGCGGGAGAAAGCCGACAGTCTCCTCGTTGAAGTTCAGGATACGGGCGTCGGCATTCCGGCGGAAGCGCTGCCGCGTGTCTTCGATCGCTTTTATCGCGTGGATCGCGCGCGTTCCTCGCGCTCGGGCGGCGCGGGCCTGGGATTAGCGATCGTGCGAGGCATTGTCACGATGCACGGCGGCAGCGTTGACGTCCGCAGCAAACCCGGCGACGGCACAACGGTAGGCTTTGTTCTCCCCATGCAGCACAGAAAACACAAGGAATCTATCAGTTCTGGCGCAGAAATGACGAAAACGTAATTGTGGCGTCATGTTGGCGTCCGGCAGTGAAGTTTACGCTGTAAAGCAGCGAGGATGAGAAGACTGCCCGTTTGTGCATTCGCGTTCTTAATGACGGGATGCACAGTCCAGAAGTACCAATCCGTTCCGGTAACTCCGGCTCAAACGGCTGCAAAACTCGAATCGCGGACGCTGCGGGACGCGGGACTCAAGCAGTTTATAACCGCAGCGCTCGGGCGTCAAGCCGCATGGCCGCCGATGTCGGTAGTATGTGATCTGTCCGCATGGCCGCCGAAGCAGTGCGATCTTCGTTTTCTCACGCTGGCCGCGTTTTACTTTAATCCTGGTCTGGCGGTCGCACGCGCTCAGGTCGCGGCCGCCAAAGCGGGCATCGAGACGGCCAAGATGCGTCCCAACCCGGTTCTCAATTTTTCGCCCGGCGTTCCCAGCCCTTACCTGCTTGGGCTTGGCTTGGTTTTTCCAATTGTTACGGCCGGCAAGCGCGGCTACGAAATCGAGGCTGCAAAGAATGCCGGCACGGAAGCCGAACTCAATCTGGCCGAGTTGGCGTGGAAGGTGCGCAGCCAAGTGCGCTCGGCGCTGCTCAATTACCTTTTGGCCGAGCGCAATTCCAGCTTGGCGCAAGCGGCCGAACGAATTCGGAAAGCGCGCTCGGCTCGGCTCGGTGACGAACTCAACGCGGGCGAAATTTCACGGCCTGAGTGGGAGGCCGCTCGCGCGGCGCTCCTGGGCGCTCAAATGACCGCGCGCGCTGCCAAAGGCCGGATTGCCCAGATGAGAGCCGCTCTTGCTGCGGCTATCGGGATTCCTGTCCGGGCGCTCGACGGCGTCCAATTAGGTTGGCCGGACTTCGAGGATGTGCCGCCACTGAGCGCTTTGACGAAGCACAAGATTCAGCGCGATGCGGTCCTGAACCGGCTGGATGTACGGCGCGCCCTGGCTGGTTATCAGGCCGCCCAACATAACTTGCAGCTAGAGATCGCCCGGAGATCTCCGAATTTACAGCTCGGCCCCGGCTATCAATACGAAGAACAGAAGAGCTACTTTACGCCGTCCATTTCCTTTGAGCTTCCGATTTTCAATCGCAACCAAGGCCCGATCGCCCAAGCCGAAGCGCGGCGCAAGCAGGCAGCCGCGAGCCTCATGGCTATGCAGGCCGGCGTAATTGCGCAATGCGAGCAAGCGCTCGCTCAATACCGCGCGGATTACGAAGCGCTGCAGACAGCGCAGGCGGCGCGCGCAAATTTTCAGCACGCGCAGGTGCCGATGGCGGAACGTGCTCTGGCGGCGGGGGAATCCGACTGGTTCTCGCTGAATTCCGTTCGTTTGCAAAGCTCGGCGGCCCAGAAAAGATGGGTCGATTCCGTTTTTCAGACTCAGGCTGCACTAGGGCGGCTGGAAGATGCGGTGCAAAAGCCGCTGGAGCAGGAAGATTCGACGCCGATGGTGCTTCCGAGGTAAACGTCAATGAGATACAGAAAGCTACTCTTCACTGGTACCGCGATTCTTTTTTTGAGCGTTGTCGTAGTCCGCACTTACGCCTGGGACGCGGACGATGAAGAGGACAAGGAGGCGGCCGTTACAGAGCCGTCCCATGTCTCCGTTGAGAATGGACAGACGGTGATTACGCTCGATGCGGCAACACAGGCGCGCATGGGGCTGGTAACGGCGACGGCGCACTGGGGCAGAGCTCGAGCGCAAGTGAAGGCCGCCGCGACAATTCTTCCCGTACAGGAACTGCTTAGTTTCCGGAATAAGCTGGTCGCCGCGCAGGCGCAAATGCAGAAAGCCCAGGCGAGCGTGGATGTCTCCGCAAAAGAATATCAACGGTTGAAGAACTTATACGACCGGAATCAAGATACTTCGCAGAAGTCCGTCGAAGCCGCGCAGGGCGTTTTACGCACGGACCAGGCAAGTCTGGCGGCCGCGCGGCAGGATTTAGCGCTTCAGAAGTTCGCGGCCCAGCAAAGTTGGGGCGTCACGGTGGCCCGTTGGGTTAGCAATGGAGGCAAGAGGCTGGATCAAGTCCTCGGCCAGCATTTGTTGCTGGTACAAGTGACCCTGCCTCCTGAGCGGGCATTTCGCGCTCCGCAGCGGATTACGCTTTCGACATCCCGCGGGGAGCTCGTCGCAGGCCGGTATATTTCTCCTTTGCCGCGAACGCAGCCCCTGACTCAAAGAGCCAGCCTGCTGTACGTTGTTACTTCGCGGCCGAGCCTCGCTCCGGGCATGAATTTGATCGCTCGCTTGCCGGAGGGATCGATACGGCGTGGAATCGTCATCCCGCATTCGGCGATTGTCTGGTGGCAGGGCGAGGCATGGGCGTATCGGAGGCTTCATGCCACGCGCTTCGTTCGCAAACTCGTAAGCACGAAAACGCCGCTTCCAAAGGGCTATTTCGTGACCAGCGGATTCAAGCCGGGCGATCGAATCGTGACTCGCGGCGCACAGTTTCTTCTTTCCGAAGAATTCCGGTCCGAGATCCAACCCGAGGACTGAGAACTAGCGCCGGAATGTTACGGTCCATCATTCGGTTTTCGCTGCGGCGGCACGCCATAGTGATCGCGTTAGCTTGTGCGTTGCTTGGCTACGGAATTTACGCCCTGAGCATCGCGCGGTACGATGTCTTTCCGGAATTCGCACCGGCGCAAGTCGTGATTCAAACCGAGGCGCCAGGGTTTTCGCCGCGGCAGGTCGAACAGCTTGTCACGACGCCCATCGAGAGTGCAATCGTCGGCGTTACGGGCATACAGACGGTTCGCTCAGGATCGATTCAGGGGCTCTCGGTAATTACCGTGACCTTCAAATCCGGAGGCGGCATTTATCGGGACCGCCAACTCGTGGCCGAACGGCTGGCGGTTCTGGCGGCTCGGCTTCCGTCAGGCATCACACCCGTCATCACGCCTCTGACCTCCTCAACCAGCACCGTGCTCGAGATCGGGCTCACGTCAAAGAAACTCTCTTTGATGGACCTGACGACCGTGGCCGATTGGGTCGTGAAGCGCCGTCTGATGGCGGTTCCGGGAGTCGCAAAGGTTGCAATCTTTGGCGCCGAGCATCGCCAGATACAAATCCAGTACGATCCCGAGCGGCTGATTCAGCATGGGGTGACGGTTGCGGACGTCGTTGCCGCCGCACGGCGCTCCACCGCGGTTCGCGGCGCGGGCTTCATCAATACGGGGAATCAGCGCATTGTGCTGCAGAGCCTGGGTCAATCGCTTACGCCGGCCGAAATCGCACGCACGGTTGTCGCCCGCCAGAATGGAGCGAATCTGACCCTGGGAGAGGTAGCCGATGTGGTAGCCGCGCCTGCGCCGCGGATTGGCGGCGCATCGATTTATGGCCAACCCGGCCTGATCTTGATGATTTCCTCGCAATACGGGGCGAATACACTGCAGGTGACTCACGCGCTGGACCGGGCACTCGCGGAACTGCGGCCCACTCTGCGGGAACAAGGCGTCGAGGTGAATGCCAATCTTTTCAGACCCGCGAATTTCATCGAGACCGCGCTGCAAAATATTCGCGTTTCGCTCCTTACCGGCGCGGCGCTTGTAATTATCGTGCTGTTTCTGTTCCTGTTCAATCTGCGGACAGCGGCGATTTCATGCACCGCGATCCCGCTTTCCTTGCTGGGCGCGGTCGTCGTTTTGGCGCAGTTTGGCTTCAGTCTCAACACCATGGTTCTCGGCGGCCTGGCGATTGCGGTAGGAGAGGTGGTGGACGACGCCGTCATCGATGTCGAAAACATCTATCGGCGTCTGCGGGAGAATCGCGCGCGGGCAAGGCCTCGTGCAGCTTGGCGCGTTGTACTTAGCGCCTCCTTTGAGGTTCGCAGCGCAGTGATCTACGCCACGTTTGCGGTGATTCTGGTCTTCGTTCCAATCCTCACGCTTTCCGGCGTTGCGGGCCGCATTTTTTCTCCGCTCGCGATCGCCTATATCTCGGCGATTCTGATTTCCTTACTGATTGCGTTAACGGTCACTCCGGCGCTCTGCCTGGTTCTGCTGGCAAATCGGGATCTTCCGGCTCAGGACGCGCCGCTGATTCGATTTCTGAAACGAGCGTACCGGCGGCTGCTGCTGTGGGTCGAGCGCGCGCCCGGCGTGGTGATAGGCGTTGTCGCAATCAGCATTGTTGTGGCTGGCGTCGCGATCGCGCCTACCCTCGAAGCCTCCTTTCTGCCACAGTTCCGCGAAGGAAATCTGACCGTGCATATGACGGCCGTTCCCGGAACCTCAATCGCACAATCGCTGCAATTAGGCAGACGGGTGACGCAGGCCCTGATGCGGCTTCCCTATGTGCGCCTCGTGGCACAGCGCGTGGGAAGAGCGGAACTCGCGGACGACACAAATGGCACGCATTCCAGCGAATTCGAGGTGGCGCTCAAGCCGCTCGATGCGGCGCAATACGACTCGGCACGAGCAGCCATTCGCAAGACGCTCTCCGGATTTGCCGGCGCTACCTTCTCGGTCAACACCTTCCTCGTTGAAAGAATCAACGAGATTCTTTCCGGCTATACGTCCGGGGTAGCGGTGAATATTTTTGGCAATAATCTAAAAACGCTGGATGAAGCGGCGCGGAAGGCCGCGCGGGCGCTGGGCGGAATCCGCGGGGTAGCCGATGTTCAGCTACAATCCCCTCCGGGGATGCCGCAGGTGAGCATACGGCTTCGCCCGGATGAACTTGCGCGATGGGGCTTCGATCCCGTCGATGTGGTGAACGCGGTGCGAACGGCATTCGGCGGCGAGAGCGTTGGCCAGATCTATCAGGGAAATCGTGTCTTCGATCTCTCCGTAATCTTGCATCCATCCGGCCGGCATTATGTAACCGAAATCGGCGAATTGCCAATCCGGGGACCCGACGGCAATTACGTACCGCTGCGGAAACTGGCGGAGATTTATGAAAGTTCGGGGCGCTATGTGATCCAGCACGAGGACGCGCGGCGGCTCGAAACGATCACCTGCAATCTGCCAGGAATCGGCTTGAACGCTTTCCTCACAAAAGCGCGAAGCCGGTTCTCGCGGATGCGGATGCCACCAGGCACTTACATCGCATTTGCCGGGCAGGTTCAGGCGCAGCAGCGCTCGCACCACGAGCTACTCGTAAACGGGCTGCTCGCCGTTATCGGAATTGTGCTTCTGCTTTCTATTGTGATGGGCAATCGCCGGAATCTGCTGCTTGTGATCTCGAATCTTCCGTTTGCGCTCGTGGGAGGCATTCTTGCGGTGTGGATTACCGGCGGAAAGCTTTCGCTCGGCGCGATGGTCGGCTTCGTGACTCTGTTTGGAATCACACTGCGCAACTCCATCATGCTGGTCTCGCACTACGAGCATCTGGTGGGCGCCGAAGGCATGCAATGGGGACTGGAAGCGGCGCTGCGCGGGGCGGCGGAACGCCTCGGCCCCATTCTGATGACTGCACTGGTGACCGGCCTGGGGTTACTGCCTCTGGCGCTCGGCAGCGGCGATCCCGGACGTGAGATCGAGGGTCCGATGGCGATCGTCATCCTGGGAGGGCTGTTCACCGCGACGGCACTTAACCTGCTGGTGATGCCAACACTTGCATTACACTACGGGCGTTTCGCGATGAAGCTGCAACCCACTGCGCCGTAACGGCCTTGAATCACTTGCTCGGGGAGAGCGAGCTTTGATCTGCGATCGACTACTGTAGACGCTTTTCCCTTGCGGCTCCTCGCGTTGCAGAATTTCTTTGCGAACGGGAATAGCTAGAAACGGCCTCATCGCACGTCGTAAACGTACACCTCTCCTGGTGTGCCTCCTCGCGGCGGGATCGTAACAAAAAAATGGTCCAGGCGCGGCACGAGAACTTCATTCTTCCCGCCTGGACCTGAGGGAACCTTTCCAAGTAAGGTGTAGTGGTTAGAGTTATCTTCGCGATAAACGACAACCGTACCTTCACCGCCGCCACACGAGGCGTAGATTCGCTTGGATGCTGGATCGAAAATCAAATCATCCACTCCCTTTCCGATAGGAAGCGATTGGAGTTCCTTTCCGGTGGTGCTATCGAGAACGATGAGAGCTCCGCTGCGGCACGCAACAAAGACGCGGTGCGAAGAGGGATCGAACGCGATGGCGACATTCCGGTGGCCCATGGTGATCGGCCAGTTGGCCACGACCGATCGCGTTTGGCGGTTGACGACATCGACTTGGCTTTTAGAGGGATTTTCGATATAGAGCAGCGGGCCGGACGGGGCGAGCGCCATCTGTTCGAGCGTATCTCCCTCGATTTTGATGTCCGCAACCTTCTTGTCCGAGGTCGTGTTGACAATGCTTACCATAGAAAAGGTCTGGTGAGCATCTCCGCCGCCGTTCACGACGTACAGATCGTGCGTGGCCGGATCGTAGCCGATAGAATCCGAGTCAACCTTCAGCTTGACCGAGCCGATCTGACGGTACGTTTTTCCGTCGTAGATTCTTACTTCGCCGGCCCCACCGTCGGTGACGTAAATGCGATTCAGATCGGGGCGGTAAAGAATTGCGTGCGGAATGCCAATTCCCGTAATGGCGCGTATGAATTTACCGCTGCGAAGATTAAACACCAGGACTTCATGGGCGCTCTCAGCGGCCAGAAACAAGCGGTTGCCCTGGACGTCGGCGCCAAGGTGGTCGAATCGCCCCTTGACCGACGGAGGCATCTTGTATTTCGCGACGAGTTTCAAAGGGGCAGCGGCCGGCGCGGCGAGCGCGAATACCGCCAGGGTCAAAGCCGATAGGAGGAGTTTCATTT
>JBOGMI010001018.1:0-3249 GCA_050746645.1 Bryobacteraceae bacterium
CTTGCTGGCTTCGGAATGGGTGGAGGCGGAGGCGGGGCATCCGCGGAAGTACTATTCACTCACCCGGGCCGGCCGGGAACGCGCGCGGCGGATGGCCGCGACATGGCTTGAGTTCTCAGCCGGATTAAGCCGTCTCATCGAACCAGTACTAGTGAAACAGGAGGTCACCAAATGAATCGGGCGGAGCATGCGATTGCGAACTACTTGACTACTCTACGCAAGAATTTGAAAAGCTTGCCAGCTTACGATTGCGATGAAATTGCCTCTGAGATCGGCGCCCATCTTCGCGATTCGGTTCAGCCGTCGGGCGCGAATATCGAAAGTGTCATTTCGCACCTGGGGTCCGCGAAAGAACTCGCCGCGCAATACCGGGAGGACTATTTCGCGCAACGCATCACGCAAGCAGTTTCGCCGTGGATCATTTTCCGCGCGGTCTTGCGGCTGGCGAAGATCAGCGTCCTAGGTTACGCGTGCTTTGTAATCGCGTTTATCGGCTATGCTACGGGCGGTGTGATGATCCTATCCGCCGTGCTCAAACCCTTTCTCCCTAGCCAAGTCGGATTGTGGATCGGCCCGGGTGTTTTCGATTTCGGCATCCACGAGGCCGGCAGATATGCCGGCGGAGTTGGATTGCGATCTTCGATCGGCGCTCCGGTGCATGAGGTCCTTGGCTGGTGGTACATTCCTGTGGCGCTGACGATCGGGGCTCTATCCATCTGGATCACTACGAAAGTTGTTCAAGTGCTCATCAAATGGATGAGGAGCAGACATCGGAGGCCGACGCTCCAAAGGCCGGCCGGTATAATCGCCTGATCTCACCAAACGCGAACTACGCCATACGCATCGAATAGCGCTTCGTTGCTCACGAGCGGCATGTTTTCTGCTTGGGCTTGAGCGATAAGCATACGATCGAAAGGGTCTTTGTGAGGCCCCGGAAGCAGCCCGGCGCGAACGGCGTGTTCTCCTGAAACCGGCAATATTTGAAATCCTTCGCGCTCGATGTGGCCTGAGAAATCGGCCACGAGATCAGCGGCAGTGGGAAGTTTGCCGAGCCTCACTTTGGTTGCAATTTCCCAGGCCGATGCAGCGCTGATAAATACAGTATTCTTCGTTTCCGCCATGATCTTGCGGGCAGGCTTTGTCAGCGCCGGATCGTCGGAAAGCCACCAAAGCAGTGCATGCGTGTCGAGGAGCGCCCGCGCGGAATTCTATTCCCAAGCGGACAGTTCATCGGCCGGTAGAGGTTCGAAAAACTCAGTGCCGACCAGTAGCCTTCCCTTCCATGAGCCTGGCTGCCGTTTTCCTTTCGTCTCGCCAAACGGGATCAGCCGGGCGACCGGTTTCGAGCCGCGCGCAATGATCACTTCTTCGCCGCCGGAAGCTTTCTGAATCAAGCGCGAGAGATTTGTCTTTGCCTGATGAATCGTGACCACACTCGTCCTCATAATTAGCTAATCCATTTTAGCTAAAACGTAGTCCCTTGCTCAGTTCACAAACCTTAGCAGCAAGCCCAGAAACCTGCTATTCTGAGAGCGTCTCTTATCCGCTTCTCGTCCTTTACTGTGAGTGGTCGTCGGCCACGTAGTCTCGAAGCTTCCGTTTCGTTCCTGAAGGACGGCTCGCCGATACTCGGCAAATAGACGTCCTTATGAACACATTTTCGGAACTCACACTACACCCGTCTCTGCACCAAAGCCTTGCGCGCAATGGCTTTGTAAAGCCCACGCCGGTGCAGGCGCAAGCCATTTCTCCCGCCTTAACCGGCGCCGATGTTGTCGCCACGGCACAAACCGGAACGGGGAAAACTCTTGCATTCTTAATCCCGATCCTGGAGAAACAGCTTACTGCGCCCGCTCCGCAACCGGGCCCAAAGAAAGCGTCCATTCGCACCTTGATTCTGGCTCCGACGCGCGAGCTCGCGCAGCAGACCGCCGAGAGCTTCTTGAAGCTCACGCCGTTAACTGCTTTGCGCTGCGCCGTCGTAGTGGGCGGCCTGAGCGAGCAAACTCAGTTGAACTCTTTGCGCCGCGGGCCTCAGGTCGTGATCGCCACGCCCGGGCGCCTGGAGGATTTCCTCGGCCGCAAGTTGATCGATTTCAGCCAGGTCTCGACGGTGGTGCTGGATGAGGCAGACCGCATGCTCGATATGGGTTTTCTTCCCGCCATCAAGAGGATTCTCTCCGCTCTACCCAAAAAACGCCAGAGCCTATTCTTCTCGGCGACCATGAATAGCACGGTCGAGCGGCTGATCCGGCGGCACTCCGTCGATCCGGTCCGCATTGCGGCGGATGGGATGATCACGAAGGCCGCCGAACAAGTGGATCTGCACCTTTACGAAATCGAAAGCGAGATGCGTATTCCTTTGCTGCGTCACATGCTCTCCGCCGAGGAAGGATCGTTCCTCGTGTTTGCCCGCACGAAGCGCGGGACGGACCGGCTGGCAAAGAAGCTGACGGCATCGGGCATTCGCGCCACCGCGATGCACGGCGATCGAACGCAGAACCAGCGGAATCAGGCGCTCGCCGGCTTTCGCGACGGCCGCTACCGCGTGCTGGTTGCGACCGATGTCGCCGCGCGCGGCATTCATATCGACGGCGTGGCTCATGTGGTGAACTTCGATTTGCCGCAAGCTCCCGACGATTTTGTACACCGTGTCGGACGCACCGGGCGTGCCGGGCAACGCGGCGCTGCCTCAACCTTCATTTCAAAATCGGAGCGCGGCGAAGTGCGGCGCATCGAGCGCGAGTGCAATGTGCGGCTGGTACGCCGTGAGATCGCTTCCGCGGCTCTCGTGCAACTCGCCGAACAGCAAAAGCGCAACGAGGCAACGGTGCCTGCTTTCAAAGCCAAATCGAGCGGGTTTCAGCACAAAAGCCGGTTTGGGAAATACAGCGGCTCCTCAAGCGGGAAGCCCAGCGGGAAGCAAAGACCGGCGCGTTCCTATTAACCGCCAACGCCCACCGGAACCCGGCCGGGCGACGGGTCGCGCTCGACGGGAGCGGTTTCTTCGTCCGCCAGATAGGCGCGCAGTTCGGCGTCGGTGTGGCGGGCGAAGAAGGAACGCAGATTCTCGTCCGGATTCCTCGTGCTTAGATAGACCCGCAGGAGGCGCTCGATCGCGGCGGGCACTTCGGTTGCCGGGCAGCGGTAGCCCAACGGACGCGCGATGGATTGAAAGGCTCCAACCGCGCCGCCGACGCAGAAATAGTATGCGTCGACAAACTGGCCATCGACCTTCAGTTTCTTGCC
>JBOGMI010001019.1:0-1241 GCA_050746645.1 Bryobacteraceae bacterium
TGCTGAGAATCCTGCTACTTCTCCAGCCAGAAATTGCCGGCAAACAGTGCGTCGATGCCCGAGGAATAAAAACTGCGCACCGCATCGCGCGGGGTGCAGACCAGCGGATCGCCGAAGAGATTGAAACTGGTGTTGTAAAGAACCGGCAGGCCGGTGGAAGCGCCCGCGCACATTAACAATGCATGGTAGAGGGGATTCTCTTCTTTGCTCACGGTGTGGACGCGGATCAGGTCGCCGCCGAGCAGCGCCGAGGCGAAGGTTTTACGGTGTGCCGGTTTTACGCGGGCGACGGTGGCCAGATAGCGCGCATTCGGTCCGGTCTCGAAAAATTCAGGCGCCAGTTCTTCGGGGACCGAGGCGGCGAATTTGCGGAAGGTCTCGCGATGCTTGATGAAGACGTTCAGATTTTCGGTGGAATAGGAATTGAGCGGAGAAGCGAGAATGCTGCGATTGCCGAGGGCGCGCGGGCCGAACTCCATCCGGCCTTGCATCCAGGCCACAATTTTTTGATCGCCGAGCGTTTCAACGGCACGCTCGATCAGTTCGCCCTCCGAGGGCAGATAGTGGAAGCGCAATTTGCAGTTTTCGACGACGCGCTTGATGTCTTCCGGCGAGTAGGCGGGGCCGAGGCAAAGGGTGGTGAACGGAAGCCGCTGCTGCTCGCCCAAAAGAGTGTGCCAGGCGTGCAACGCCGCGCCGATCGCGGTACCGGCATTGCCCGCGGCGGGTTGGACGAAGACGTTTTGGTAGCGCTGTTCGAGGCGGTGGATGAGAAGCGCGTTGAGCGCGAGGCCTCCCGCGATGCAGACATTTTCGGCGCCGTCCAGCATGGCGATCACCGCCTCTTCGATAGCACGCTGGAGGCTGGCGGCGATTTCAGCTTTAATGTCCGGGGATAGTTTCGTGCCCGGCTCGATTCCCAGCGCGTCATAGAAACGGCCGCTGAAGCCGCCGTGCGAGAGGCGGCCGGCATCGAAAAAGCCGCGGTCGAAGGAGGGCCACGCCGCGCCGCTCGCGTGGAGCAGGGAGCGGAACACATCGGCGTACTTGGGCTCGGCCGATGCGGAGAGCCATTGAACCTTGTGTTCGTCGGCGCGGGGACGGAAGCCAAGGAGTTCGGTCACGCGGTTGAATAAGTCGCCGAGAGAATCCGGCAAATAGAGTTCGCGCACGGGCTTGAGCTGGTTGCCCTGCGCCGAGAACAAAACCGCCGAGCGAAAATCTCCCGCGCGGTCGATGCT
>JBOGMI010001020.1:0-1702 GCA_050746645.1 Bryobacteraceae bacterium
GTCACTTGGGGCACACCTCGATTGTAACGAGCCGGTGCAATCAGACGGTCTCGGGCATACTGGGAATCGATGTTTGAAGAACTCGAAAGTCAACTGGCGTCGGCGGTCGAGCGAGAGCTGGCCTCGCGCTTCGGCCTGAATGTTAAAGTCGCGCTTGAACAACCGAAGCAGAGCGCCTTCGGCGAATTCGCCATTCCGGTGGCCTTTCAGCTCGCGCGCCAACTCCGACAACCGCCGCGCCAGATCGCCCAAAGCTTAGCCGCGGCAATCGGCGCTATTCCGGGCATCTCCGCCTTCGAAATAGCCGGTAACGGCTATATCAACGTGCGCCTCGACCGCGCCGCCTATGCAGCTTCTCTGCTTCATCCGCCGCCGCCCGAAGCCCGCGAGCCGGTCGAAAAAATCATCGTCGAACACACCAATATCAATCCCAATAAGGCCGCCCATATCGGCCATTTGCGCAACGCCGTCCTGGGCGACACCTTCGTGCGCATGCTGCGCGCGCGCGGCCGTTTTGTCGAGGTGCAGAATTACATCGACAACACGGGAGTCCAGGTGGCCGATGTCGTCGCCGCGTTTCACCATCTGGAAAACAAGAAGCCGGCCGAGATTCAGACTTCCATTCGCAATCCCGACGTGCGTTTCGATTTTCTCTGCTGGGATCTCTATGCCGCCATCTCGGCCCACTATCAGCGCCAACCCGAGGCGCTCGCCTGGCGCGCCGAGGCCCTCCACGCCATCGAAGCCGGAAGCGGAGAGCTTGCCGAAATCGGCCATCTCGTCGCCGATGCCATCGTCCATGCGCATCTGCGGACCATGTACCGGCTGGGCATTGAATACGATGTGCTTCCGCGCGAAAGCGAAATCCTTCACTTGAAGTTTTGGGCAAGTGCCTTTGAATTGCTTAAGCAACACAATGCGATCTACCTGGAAACTGAAGGAAAGAATAGCGGTTGTTGGGTAATGCCGGGCCGCGCTTTCCGCGAAAATGCCAGCCCCACGGACGATTCCGAGGCCGACAGCAAGGTGATCGTGCGCTCCAATGGGACCGTCACCTACGTCGGCAAAGATATCGCCTATCAGCTTTGGAAATTCGGCTTGCTGGGGAAGGATTTCTATTATCGTCCTTGGTCGGAGTACGCCGGCGGCCACCGCATTTGGGTAACCACGGACCGGCCTGCCGAGGAACGCGCGCCGGCCTTCGGAAGGGGCTCAAAGGTCTTCAATGTGATCGATTCGCGGCAGGCGTATTTGCAGGACGTGGTGGCGGCCGGGTTGCGCGCACTAGGCTTTACCGAACAGGCTGAGTCTTCGGTGCATTTTTCTTACGAGATGGTGGCGCTTTCCCCGCGCACTTGCGCCGAACTCGGCATTGAGCTTTCCCAACAGGACCGCCAGCGCCCCTATATCGAAGTTTCGGGTCGCAAGGGTCTGGGCGTGAAAGCGGACGACCTCATCGACAAGTTGATCGAAACCGCGCTGGCCGAAGTCGAGGACCGGCATCCCGAAGCGGATGCGCGCGAGCGCCACCGCATCGCGGCGCAGATCGCCGTCGGCGCGCTGCGCTATTTCATGCTCAAGTTCACGCGCAACTCGGTGATCGCTTTTGATTTCCAGGAAGCGCTGAGCTTCGAGGGCGAAACCGGCCCTTACGTGCAATATGCGGCGGTGCGGGCGGGCAATATTTTACGCAAATATGCCG
>JBOGMI010001021.1:0-5163 GCA_050746645.1 Bryobacteraceae bacterium
GCATACCTGAAAGCGCAGGGGATTGGAACCGAAATCTATTATCCGGTTCCTATGCACTTACAGAAGTGCTTTGCCGGGCTGGGATACAGAACCGGCGATTTTCCCGTCAGCGAGCGCCTCGCAAACGAATCGCTGGCCTTGCCGATTTATCCCGAGCTGCAGCCTGAGGATATCGAGTATATTTGCCGAACCATAAAGGCATTTTACTTTTAATCTCCCGCAAGAATGACATCGAGGGTTCGGGGGCCATGCACACCCTGGACCCGAATCATTTCGATATCGGCGGTGGCCGAAGGGCCGGAAACCGTGGTCACCGGATCGGGCCCGAAACCCGCAATCGCCCGCATCCCTTCGGGAACCGTCTCGACAATTCGGCTCGCGTCCGCCACACAGAGATGATAATCGGGGATCAGCGTCAGCGCGCGGCGGCCTTCGGGTTCCGAATGACGCAGCACAATGGTTCCGGTTCGCGCAATTGCCAGCGCGCATCCAGTAAGTACGCCTTCCGAACGGTCGAGATCTTCGAAATTCAGGCCGTCGTCGGTTGTAAATAGAAATCCTTCTGGGAGCCACTTACGCGGCAGGCCGCGCGGAATGACAAGCGATTTCTTGCCGCGCGCCGATAGCGCCCGTGCAACCGTTTCGGCAATGCCTATCTCGGGGCATCGGTAAACAGCGGTGTCATAGTCCGACAAGCGCTCTTCGAGTAAGTCCAGACGGCCGGCCTGGTCCAACGATCCGGATACCGGATAGTCGCGCGGAATGGCGGCATAATCGGCGTCGCGCGAAGAAGAGGAGATCGGCACCACGCGCCGGATGGCCGCGAGAATCTCGTCTCGGGCTCCGCTCATGAAGAAGCCCCTTCCTGGCGGCCGGGGTTCTGTTCGCGCCGTGCCCACCATTGGCGAAACGATTCTTTCGGAGCGGCCTGAAGATCGCGGACCGCGGTCCAGCCGGCTAACATTCCAGGCAGGCTGCGAATGGTGCCGCCATGAGCAAACGGCCATTGCCCGATGCGGGCCAATTTCTGCGCGGCTTCCATCCGGCCTTCGCCGGCGAACGCGAACGAAGCCGCCTTCATCGCCACGCGCTCGGCAAGCGGCGCACCGCCTTGCTCAACCACTTTGCTTCTAAGATGAATGAGTATCTCGGGAATGTCGATCTTGACCGGGCAGACTTCGTAACAAGCTCCGCAGAGCGAAGATGCGTAGGGCAGTGATTTCGAATGCTGCATGGATTGCAATTGCGGCGTGAGAATCGCTCCGATGGGGCCGGCATAAACCGATCCGTAGGCATGCCCGCCGGTTTGGCGGTACACCGGGCACACGTTCAAGCAAGCGCCGCAGCGGATGCAGTCCAGGGTTTCGCGCGAGGCGGCATCCCGCAGCACATTGGTTCTTCCGTTGTCGAGCAGAACCACGTGAAACTCGCGCGGACCGTCGCCCGGAGTAATGCCTGTCCAGAGCGAGTTGTAGGGATTCATGCGCTCGCCGGTCGCCGAGCGCGGCAGGAGCTGCAGGAAGACCTCCAAATCCTCCAAGCGCGGAATCACTTTTTCGATTCCGATCAAACTGATCAAGACTTCGGGAAGCGAGAGGCACATTCTCCCGTTGCCTTCCGATTCGACGACGCAAACGGAGCCGGTCTCGGCAATGGCGTAATTCGCGCCGCTGACGGCGACTTTGACGCGCAGAAATTTTTCCCGCAGATACTTGCGTGCCGCTTCGGCAAGATCCTCCGGCCGCTCGCCCATTTCGTCGAGCTTCATCTTTTCCATGAAGATCCGCCGGATTTCGGCGCGATTTCGGTGCAGCGCGGGCACGACGATATGCGAGGGGCGGTCTTCGCCAAGCTGCACCACCAGATCCGCCAGATCGGTTTCGTAAGGCACGATTCCCGCCGCCTCCAGCGCCCGGTTCAGACCGATCTCGTCCGAAGTCATGGTCTTGACTTTGATGAGTTCCCGTTCCTGGCGAGCGCGAACAATATCGACGATGATGCGGTTCGCCTCGTCCGCATCGCGCGCCCAATGCACCTGGCCGCCGGCACGGACGCAAGCGTTCTCGAACTGCTCCAGATAGGCGGCCAGATGCCGCAGCGCGTGTTCTTTGATGCGATGGCCGGCTTCGCGAAGCTGCTCCCACTCGGGAACTTCGGCCACCACTTTGGCGCGCTTAGCGCGAATGACATCGGTCGCGCGGCGGACGTTATGACGAAGCTGGGTGTTGGCAATGAGGCGCTTCGCAGCCTTCTGGAAATCGGGCGCTGCCGCTGCATCGCCGACACGGACGCTCACTTCGAGGCTCCCGCTTCGGTCGAGGCCAGGATCTCGGCAAGATGCAGACAACGCAGCCCGGTGCGCTGGCGACTGAGCGCGCCGCCAATGTGCATCAGGCACGAATTGTCCAGCGCGGTGCAGATTTCGGCGTTCGAATCGAGCACGCATTGCACTTTCTCCGCCAGCATGGCCGCCGAGACTTCGGCATTCTTGATGGCGAAGGTTCCGCCGAAACCACAGCATTGATCGGCCGAGGGAAGCGGCAGCAGTTTTAAGCCGCGAACGTGCTGCAGTAATCTTTCCGGCTTCGAGCCAATATGCAAGGAACGGAGCGAATGACAGGAGGGATGGAGAGTCACGGTGTGAGGAAAGGATGCGCCCACCTCGACGACATCCAATTTGGTTACCAGCAATTCGGAAAACTCATATATTTTGGGCAATAACTCCCGAACCTCGCGTTCCAGCGAGGGATCGCCCGCGGCCATTTTCGGATAGTGATCGCGGATCATCGCGACGCAGGAAGAAGAGGGAATGCAGATGGTCTCCGCGGTGCGAAAAACATCGAGAAAATGCTTCATTAACGGCAGAGCTTCGCGGAGATAGCCCGTGTTGTAGTGCATCTGGCCGCAGCAGGTCTGCGCCTGGCGGAATTCCACCCGATGCCCAAGCCTTTCCAGCACCGCGACCACGGCTTTGCCAGTCTCGGGGAACAGGGTGTCGTTGTAACAGCCGATGAAGAGAGAAATCAGCAAGCGTAGGCCTTCATGTAAAAGGATAAAGGAGGGTAGGCTTCACCCCCGCTCCGCAAAGAGCGCAAATTCGGCGAGCGCCGGACAGACCAGCGACTTTGTAATGGCCAAACGCACGCGATTGGTCCGAATGAGCTGCTCGCGGCGAAGAATCCGGCAGGCGCCAATACTGGCGCCCTGGCCAAATGGCGACCAGTTGCCGTTTTCCCAAACGTCTACGGCGAATGCTCCGATGCGCTGGCCCAGATGGATCGCCTCGCGCAGCCGCACAATGTTGAACGCGACGGGACGGTCGAAGTCGAAAATCGCGTGGGGAGTTTTGTGCGCATCGCCGGTGGCCCAATAAGTTTCGCGCTTACCGTCGGTCATGTTTTCGGCGCGATAAGGATTGCCGCGCACGTTCGAGGCCGTAATGCGCGCGTGAGCCGCCAAATTCCTGGAGAAAATAGACCGCCGCAGGCGGGCAAAGCCGCGCAACGATTCGGCATCGGCCGGATCAATGCGTCCGCGCCGGTCGGGAGGAACATTCAGCAAAAAACTGGCGCCGCGGCCGGTGGATTCGTAAAACAGCTTCAGCAGATCGCCGGGGGATTTTACTTCGGAATTCTGTTTTGCATGCCAAAACCATCCCGGGCGGATGGAAACATCGCACTCGCCCGGCATCCAGAACTTTCCGTTTCTGGTTCCGGTGGAAGCCTCATGCTGATCGACATCGCCGGGCACCGGCGTTCCTCCATCGGCCGAGCGCGGCGTATAGGTCGCCCAGCAGGTCTCTCCCGCGATGCCCTTTTCGTTGCCGATCCAGCGAATGTCCGGCCCCACATCGCTGAAAATGACCGCGTTTGGCTGCAACTTGCGTTCGAGCGCCCAAATCTCGGGCCAGTGGTAGTAAGTATGCTTGTCGATGATTCTTTTGCCACCGGCACCGCCATACCATCCGGTCCCGCCGTTCGCTCCATCGTGCCAGATCTCGAAGACCGGGCCGTACCAGGTCAGCAGTTCGTGAATCTGCTGGCGGTAAAGCTGGACGTATTGCGGCGTCCCGTAGCTCGCTTCGTGCCGGTCCCAGGGAGAACAGTACACGCCGAATTTGAGTCCGTAGCGGTGCGCCGCTTCTGATATCTCGCGCACGATATCGCCCTTGCCGTTCTTATAAGGGCTGCGCTTGATGGAATAGCCGGTCGTTTTCGTGGGCCAGAGGCAAAAGCCGTCGTGATGCTTGCAGGTGAGGATGGCTCCTGTGCTGCCGCCATTTTTCAAAGCCTCCATAATCGCGTTCGCATCGAAATCGGTTGGGTTGAAGAGCGACGGGCTGTCGTTCCCATAGCCCCATTCGCGGCCGGTGAATGTATTCATGCCGAAATGGAGAAAGTTATAAAACTCCATTTCGCTCCAACGGACCTGGCGCCCGGAAGGCAGCGCGCCATAAGGCGCCGGAGGCGGGGGCGCCGGAGGCGGAGGCGCCGCTTTGGCCGAGGCCAGTCCGGAAATTGCGAGCGCCCCGCCCGCCAGAAAACGTCGCCTGGAAACGTTATCGATCATGCTATTAGTTTGCTACCCTCGCTTATGCGGCTGATCGTCGGCATCACAGGAGCCTCGGGAGCGATCTTCGGTATCCGTGCGCTTGAAGCGCTGCGCGAACTGGGCGTCGAGACACATCTGGTACTGAGCCGCTGGGCGCGCACCACCATCGCACACGAAACCGCGTATTCGCTGGAAGAAGTGGAGAAGCTGGCTTCGGCTGTCCACCGCGAGGACAATCAGGCTGCCGCCATCTCCAGCGGATCGTTTCAGACCGACGGCATGATTGTGGCTCCGTGCAGCATGAGAACGCTGGCGGCCATCCGCGCGGGATACGGCGATACGCTGGTCTGCCGCGCCGCCGATGTGATTTTGAAGGAGCGGCGAAAACTGGTGCTGCTGGCGCGCGAAAATCCGCTGCACGAGATTCATCTGGAGAACATGCTGGCGCTCGCGCGCATGGGAGTGGTGATTTTTCCGCCCGTACCCGCCTTTTATGACCGGCCGAAGACGGTTCGGGATATTGTCGATCACATTGTGGGCCGGGCGCTGGATCAATTTGGGCTGGAAATGCCGGCGCTGTCGAGGTGGCGCGGGTTTTCAGCGGAATAGGCG
>JBOGMI010001022.1:0-6530 GCA_050746645.1 Bryobacteraceae bacterium
GCTATTTTGTCGCGCCTGCGATACCAGCGGCCCCAAGCCCGAAGACGTTCCCCTGGTAGCGGTACTCCGCGATACTCTGGGCGATAACGATCCGCATAACGATCGGGTGACCGATGTTTGGCTGCTAACTTACTCGCGGCCGAGCATCGGGCAGCGCGTATTGGCAGCAGTGCCCTTTTTCTATTGGCGCGTCGGCAGCGGCTCGGACAAGCCCCGCTCCGATCCCAAGCCGCTTCTGAACCTGAATGCGCCGCAGCACCCAATGTGGCGGGAAGTAGAGCGCGACCTTCTCCAGTGGGCGCTGTTCGATCCCATGACCACGGGGGTGCGGGCCACCTCGCGCGCTTACCGCACCAACCAGCGCAATTACGAGCGGCTGCACCTGGAGGAAGCCATCGGGTATCTGCGCCAAGCCCCCGTTTCCTCCGGGCCGGACGCGCTCACGCGGGCCCAGGTCAACACCGTGGTGGCGCGCCTGGAATTGAGAAAGCGGCTCCTGGGCGGCTTGGTCGCCGAGCGCCGGGCGGCCAAAATCGGCAAAAGAGACGGCTTTCAGACACATGCGGTCCGCATACGCAATTGGGAACTGCTGCGCGACTGCGCCAATCGCGCCGGACTTTTTTTCCAGCCGCTATCGCTTGCGGGTGGTCCGCAGCAATACGCGATCTTGTGGTTTCCGCTGGGCAGTTCGTTCCATCCCTCAAGTTCGCTAAGTGCGGTTTGGAAGCTGCTGGCGATCAAGAATCCCTGGAAGGACGAGCGCTTGAAAAACTGGCATGGTCCGGTTTTTTCGCGCGTGCTCGACAGCCACGGAGCGCTGGCTGGGCCGGGCCACTCCGGGCGCACGGTGGCCCTGGTTCCCCTCGCGGTTTACGGCCTCAACTACCCCAGAAATCCGCTGCTGCTGGTGGATTTTCGCGGCGAGCGACACCTCCGGCATCACGAAGTGCTCCAGCGGACCATCAACGAAGTCACCGCCGGCGTCATCGGCATTTCGCATTTCACCAACTGGTATTACTATGTCGCTGCCGATCTTTACCGCTTCGTCGCCACACGGCATGGCCATCCTCTCGACGCCGCCGAGCGCCTGGATTGCTATGCCCAGTTTCGCGTCCAGTTAGCGCTGGATCAACGGCTCGATCCGGAACTGCGCGCCGACATCCGGCGGCGCTTCGAGAAGCTCGCGATGAACCCGCTCAGCACCGCGCCGCCGCGGCAATTTACCGCAGCCAAGAGGCGTTACGCCCGCCTGGTTTTCGGCTCCGATGACCAAGGGCCGGTGGAGGCCCGGCTGAAGCGGCAGCGGCGTTCGGAGATCGCCTCGTTCGGCGAATCCACGGCCGGCCGCATGCGCGACAGCTTACTGCATGTGGTGACGTTTGGCTTGTATACCCGCGCCGCGCGCCGGGATCCGGACAACCTGGCGATGCTCGACATGGAACGCCGGGTCAGCCATCAATTGAACTTCCTGCACGCTCTTCTGAAGTCGGGCACTCCGCCCGAGGTTGCCTGCGATCCTTCGCGGATTCAGCATGCCATCGCGGAGCTAAACGATCTCATGCCCTTTGTCCGCTCACAGCGCATTGAGCGGCGTGCCCGGGCAATGCTCGCGCAACTCGACCAACAATCCGCCAGCGTCGCAATCAAAAGCCACGCCGCTCTCGTCCTGGCAAGCCTCGGAGGCGAAGAGCAACCCAGCCACGCTTCCGTCCCGGGAATCGCCGCCGCCATCCAGTAGCGATCAAATTCGTTCACGCCCGCGGTTCTGTATCAAGACTCTGGGAGGGCTTGCGATTCTAGATTCAAACGCCAGACGAACGCCTATCGGCAGTTTGCTCACGATAGCGTTCACAAGCTGGTAACGCCATCCCGGAATCACGATGAGCTTGCGGCGCCGCAGGCCGTCCAGCGAGGCGCTCACCACTTCTTCAGCGCTCAGCCAAAAGCTGCGCGGTGCTCCGGAACCTTCCTTCGCCCCGATTTTGCCGTGAAACTCCGAGTACGTAAAGCCCGGGCAGAGCGCCTGCGCCACGATATGGGAATGCGCGGCGCGCAGCTCGAGATACAAGCCCTCCGTGAAAGCGGTCATCCAACTCTTGGTCGCCGCGTAACTCACAGCGCTCGGGCCGCGCACTAACGCCGCCATCGAAGCGACGTTGACGATAGCGCCGTAATCGCGCGGAACCATGTTGCGCAGCGCGGCGTGAGTGAGGCGCAAAGTGGCGGTTACGTGCAGCCGGTGCATTTGCTCCTGAGTCTCAATGGGAGCCTCCCAGAACCGGCCGCGCATGCCGAAACCGGCGTTGTTCACGAGCAGGGCGAGACGTGACTCGCCGGCGATGTGTTCGGCCGCGCGCGCAAGCCCGCTTTCTTCGCTGAGGTCGGCCGCGAGGACCTCGACGCCGGCCCGATGTTCGCGCGAGAATCTCTCGGCAAGCTCGTCGAGCCGCTCTTTCCTCCGGGCGATCAGGAGCAGATCGTGCTCGGGCGCAAGCTGGCGAGCGAATTCGGCGCCGATCCCGCTCGAAGCGCCGGTAATGGCAACTACAGTTCTTGACAAGGTTCCTCCGAAATTAACGGCTTCCGTTCTGCTCTTTCAATGAGACCTTCGGTTTGACGGCGGTATAAGGACGCATATCCGCCTTTTGCGAAAAACCGGCAAACATCGGACGCGCCGCTGCATCGAACTGCGTCATCGGCCGCAGACCGAGAATCATCTCCACCGTGCGCAGCATACTCATTTGGTTATATCTGGTTGAATCGACGACACCGCGGCGCGTGTAAGGCGAAACGACCCAGGCCGGTGCGCGGTGCGAATCCACGTGATCGGCGCCGTCCGACGAATTGTCCTCCACGATGAAAATCGCCGTGGACGGCCATAGGCTGGAGTGCGAAACCGCATCGACGACCATGCCCGTTGCGTAATCGTTTTGGGCAACATAAGCCGAGGGAGTCAATGCGCCGCGGAGCGCGCCGAGCGTGTGGTCGTTGGCAAGCCGCACAACCAGCAGGCGCGGCGCATTACCCGAGGCCGCAAACCGTTTCCACTCGCGAATGAACTCTTTGGCGCGATCGACATCGGAGTATTCGGGATCGAAGCCGCGAAAATTCAGATCGACATCGCCCGCCAGCGCGGGATCGTTGACATGAGCAATCTGGCGCGCGCCCTTTACCGATGCAAGAGGAATATCGCTGACCCACTCGCCGTAATCACGCACCGAAATGCCGGCCTGGAGGGCGTTATCCCAGACGTAGCCCGCCGGGGGCGTGTTGGCCGGTTCGCCGCCTTCGAAGTCGTAAACCTTGCTGCGATGGCCCCAGACGTTCGGCCATAGCTTTTCGGTGAAATCGGGCGCAATCGCGGCCGAGACCCAGTTCTGCCCGTCCGCGGCGGAGTCGGAGTTTTCGTAGAAATTATCGTAATCGATAAATTCGCGCGCTAGCCGGTGCAAATTCGGCGTCACGCTGGCGCCAAAAAGCGTAAGCGATTTGTCGCCGTTGCCTTCGCCCAGATCGCCGAGCACCTGATCGTAACTGCGGCCGCTCTTGATCACGTAAATCACGTGCTGAATCGGCGAGGCGTGGCCTTCGTTCTGCGAGAAGAAAGCGCCGCGAGCGTTGGGAGGGCCGTAAGCCTTCTCGGCCTGGTAAGGGGAGTCGCCGAGCACGGTCTTGGTGAACTCGACGAGCTGGTTATCGTCGGGCGCCGCCAGAAAGGCAACCGTCCCTTGCTGCATGCTCGGCGTGTATTGCATGTCCGCGGCGTTGGGGATGCCCGCGTGTATCGGCGCGAGGGTCTGGTTCGGATTGGGGCCTTTCGGATTGGGAAAGCTGCGCAGCCCTTTCCCGTTGAGTATGGCGATCTCTCCATCCGGAAGCACGCGAACCGCGGTCGGATACCAGCCGGTGGGAATGAGCCCCACAACGTGCGAACCGGGGCCGGCGATATTCACCACCGCGATGGCATTGGAACCCGAGCAGGCAACGTACAGCCGCTCGTGATTCGGGCTGATGGCCAGCGAGGATGGCGTCATGCCCAGCGCATGCAGCATCGCCGCCGAAACGCTGATGGGTTCGAGCATCGTCAGGCGATGATCTCCGGTCACGCCGAACGAATAAACATTGTTGGTGTTGGAGGCGGCGACGAACAGGCGCGCGGTGTAACGCGAACCCGCCGATTGCTGGTTGGGCGGAGGCGGAGGCGGTTCGTTCAGCCAAAGCATCGCCGTGGGATGCGCCCCCACCGGCGTGCGCGACAGTTCGCTTCCGTTGCTGGTGTCGTATTCGTAAACCGAACCGTCCGCCCAGCAGGTCACAAAAATCTGTCCGCCGCCGGGCGCCACCAGAATCTTATACGGTCTGCGGCCCGATTTCCAGCGGCCGAGCAGCTTGCCCGAGTGCAGATCGATCACGGCGATTTTATTGCCGTAAAGATCGGCCGCATACAGCAGCCGGCCGCTCGCCGAGAGCGCGACATCTCCGATGAACGACGCGCCTTTCTTGTTCAGATCCGGAACCGCGGCCAATGCGCGCGTGCGTGCGAGCGCCCCGGTTGCGGGATTGAGCGAAAGCTCGTAGACCATGCCCGTGCTTCCGCCGCCAACATACACGCGATGGGAACCCGGCGCAACGGCCAGCCCCAGCCAGGCGTCGGGCAGCCCCGTGCGCCCCACTTCGCGTTTGTTCGCGATATCGATGACCTCGATGCTCGGTGGATCGTAGCCGCCGTTCAGAACCAGCAGATATTTGCCATTGCTCGAAACGGCTTCGCTTATGGGAAACGTGCCTGCCGCGACCTGCTGTCCGGCGGGATCGAGCTTCCAGCCGCTCGGGAGCAAAGTTTGCGCAACCAGACTGGTCGCGGCAAGCAGAAAAAGCAGAAATTTCATTCGCTGAACCTGTGTGCGATCGGAAAGCGGCGTCCCACGCCAAAAGCCTTCCGAGTGATGCGGAGGCCGGGCGCGGCCTGCTGGCGTTTGTATTCGTTGCGGTCCACTTTGCGGATGATGTCGCGGACCAGCTCGATCGGCAGATGCTCTTTCGCCGCGATTTCGGCGGCCGATTCGTAGCGCTCGACATAACCCGCAAGAATCGCGTCGAGCACCGGGTATTCGGGCAGGCTGTCGGTATCTTTCTGGTCCGGCCGAAGCTCGGCGGAGGGCGCTTTTCGAAATGTGTTTTCGGGAATCGGCGGAGCGAAGCCGCGCCTGGAGTAGCGCTGGTTGGCGATGCGCGCCAGCCGGTACACCATCGTCTTCGGAACGTCGCTGATGACCGCAAGCCCGCCGCACATATCGCCGTACAGGGTGCAATAGCCGACCGCGATTTCGCTCTTGTTGCCGGTCGTCAGCACGAGCGAGCCGAACTTGTTCGAGAGCGACATCAGGATCATCCCGCGCAGCCGCGATTGCACGTTTTCTTCAGTGGTGTCGGGCTGGAATCCGGCAAACAGAGGCGATAGCGTGCGCAGCACGGCCTGGTAGCCGTCCTGGATCGACACCACTTCAAAGCGGATGCCGAGGTTGTGCGCGAGTTCGCGAGCGTCGTCCAGGCTGTGCGCGGAAGAATAAGGCCCGGGCATGCCCACACCGATGACATTTTCCATGCCCACCGCTTCGGCCGCGATCGCCGCAACCAGGGCCGAATCGATGCCGCCGCTCAACGCCACCAGCACGCTGCGGAACCCACATTTGCGGATGTAATCGCTCGTGCCGAGAACCAAGGCTTCAAACGCCGCCTGGTCGCCGGAAAGATAATTGGCGTGATTGTCGCCCACGCCGGTTGCGCTGTCGAACAGAACCAGGTCTTCATCAAACGATTTAGCTTTTGCCGCCAGTTTGCCCTCGGCAGTCATGGCGAAACTGGAGCCGTCGAAAATCAACTGATCGTTTCCCCCCACCATCTGCACATAGACGAGGGGCAGGTGAAAGCGTTGCGCCGCGGCCTCGAAGATAGCTTCTCTCTGCCTGCGCTTGCCGATATTCCAAGGCGAGGCGTTGATGGAGACGATCAGCTCGGCGCCTTGCGCCACCAGTTCTTCCACCGGGTCGCGCGTATAGCGGCGGCGCTCCCAGAATTGCTTGTCGTTCCAGGCGTCCTCGCAAATCGCAATGGCTGTCTTGGTCCCGCGAATGCTGCACAAGCGTTGGCAGCTTGCGGGCTGAAAATAGCGGGCTTCGTCGAAAACGTCGTAGGTCGGCAGCAGCATCTTGCATTGCTTGAAAACGATGCGCCCGTGTTCGATGAGCGCGGCGGCATTTTGCGCATGAATGGGCGCATCTTTCGGCGACCGCGCGACATATCCGACGATCAAACTAAGCTCGAGATGCGCGGAAGCAGCCGCGATGCTGTCGAGTGCTTCGGCGGCGCGGTCGACAAACGAAGTCTTTTCCACCAGATCGCGCGGCGGAGACCCGGTGAGCGCCAGTTCGGGGAAAACGACCACCTCCGCGCCTTGCTCCAGCGCGCGCCGCGCAAATTCGAGACTCTTGGCTGCGTTCGCCGCCAAATCGCCAACCGTGTTGTTGATC
>JBOGMI010001023.1:0-4315 GCA_050746645.1 Bryobacteraceae bacterium
GGGAATCCCGGCGAGGGTGCGCTCGAGTGCCGGTAGATCGACGGGCTTGACGAGGTGATCATCGAACCCGGCCGCTTTGGTCCGTTGGCGATCGTCGGTCTGGCCGTATCCGGTGAGCGCTAGGAGCCGGATGCCATTTAGCTCAGGTCTCGCGCGCAGTCGCCGGGCGAGCTCATAGCCTGTCATCTCGGGAAGCCCGATGTCGAGGATCGCCACATCGGGCTTGAAGGACTCCACTCGCTTAAGCGCATCCCGACCGCTGTAGACCGCCTCGGTCTCGTGACCTTGCATGGTCAGGAGCACTGCGAGGGAGTTGGCAGCGTCTTCATTGTCATCCACAACCAGTACGCGCCGGGGTGGCGCCTTGACGGAAGCTGTCTTGGAGCCCGATGCCTGCGGGCGCGCTACCCTGGGCAACCGTATCTCGAATGTGGCACCCTGTCCGACACCCTCACTGCACGCACTAATCCGCCCCTCATGCATCTGAATCAGGCGTTTGACGATGGCAAGGCCAATCCCAAGGCCGCCCTGGGCACGATCGAGGGTCCGATCGCCTTGTACAAAAAGATCAAAAACCCGTGGCAGGAGGTCCGGGGAGATACCCACGCCAGTATCGGCGACCTCGATGACGACGCTCGAATCTTCGTCCCGCACGCTCACCTGAATTTCTCCACCCGGATCGGTGTACTTGACGGAATTGGTGAGGAGGTTCACCACGCACTGCACGAGGCGAGCGAAATCGCCATTCACGTACAGCGCCTCGTTGCTCATGGAAGTGGTGATGGAGAGGCGTTGACGCTTCTCCCGCAGCTGAGGTTCGACGGTCTCGGTGGCCTGCGTGATGATGCTCGCAAGCTCGACTGGACGGCGGTCCAATTGAATGCGTCCCTGCGTCACGCGCGAGACATCGAGGAGGTCATCCACGAGCCTCGTCAGGTGCGTCGCCTGCCGTTTGATCATGCCGATGATGGGCTGCGCGGGCGCGCTGTCCCCCAGCATACGGGTAAGAATCTCACCCGCCTGAGCGATGGGGGCAAGGGGGTTTCTCAGCTCATGCGCCAGCATCGCCAGAAATTCATCCTTCTGCTGATCTGCCTGGCGCAGCGCCATCTCCGCTTTGTCCCGCGCCGCAATCTCGTCGGTAAGTTGCCGCGTCCGGTCAGCGACACGCTCCTCCAACGCGCCAGTGAGTTGCTGCAGTTTCTCCAGGAGGGTACAGTTTTCAAGGGAGATGACCGCTTGCGCGGCCAGCACCTGCCCAACCTCGGCCAATTCTGCCGCGAAGGCGCCCGCCATGGCGTTATTCTCAAGGTAGATCAGCCCCACCAGAGCCGACTGCTTGACGAGCGGTACGCACAGCACCGAGCGCACTTTCCGTTGCTGCACAACGGGATCGCGCGCGAACATGCCCGCCGCCGCGGCGTCCGAAAGCAGCAGGAATTCTCTTGTCCTCAGCACATAACGAAAGATGGCCGACGGAAGATCGATGCATTGCTCCAGCGGCACCTCGGCGAGGCATACCGAAACCTCGTCCGCCGCTTCGATCCGCGCATGAACCTTGAGCGCGCCATCGGCGGTAAGCGCCAATGCGCCTCTCTGCGCTCCGGCGACTTCAACGACAACGCGCAGAATCTGCTCGAAAAGGCGCTCGGGCGTTGTTTCGACCGAGATGGCCTGCGAGGCCTTTATGAGCGCCATCTCATCTATCGAATTTCCCCGGCGTATCGTCGACGGTTCGGGAGGAAAGCATTCCGGGAACTCCCGCTCGAGCGCCGCTGCCTTCACCGTCGCGCCCCATGCGCGATAGCGATCCCGTGCCAACCGGACATGCACGGCGGCAAACGCAGGCTCACGCTCGCCGAGCAGAAAGCGCGCGCGAAGCTCATGGGCGAGCGCTTCATCTTGGATGAACCGTTGACGTTCAGCCTCGTCAATAGCGGCCCGGTAAAGAACAGACGCCTCACCGGGTCTTCGCTCGAGGCTTGCAAGCTCGGCACCGACGAGCGCTGCCTTATGAGCGAAATTCTGCGGGCAGTGCGTGGCCCAGTTGACTAGCTTGCCGTGTAGCGCGTGTAAATCATCTGTGGCCGAAGGAGTGGCCGCGGCTACTGTCAGCGCCGTATAGAAAACATGCTCGGCCGATGTAATCATGCCGAGAATGCCCGTGGGAATGCGCTTTGCCGCTTCTCGTGAACACTCAAGGGCACTCTCATAATCGCCCATGAGGTAGGCCAACTGAAGCCTCGTTACCCAGTGGTGGCCAAGCGCGGTTTCGTGGTTACGAGCTTGCTCTAGAAATTGCGCGTTGCAGAACTCTTGATCATCAAAGACCTCGGGTCTTGAGGTCACACCTGTCAGTGCGCGCGCAATTTGCCGGAAGGGAAGGGCGATCTCGGCACTGGTCCGGTTCTTCTGGGTCCGCGCAAAATCCAGTGCAATCTCGGCATCCGCCAACAGATCTTTCAGCGGCAGGCCCGAAGGTAAGCCGTTAATGAGTACTGAGTTGAGATTGAACGCGGCAAAGGCCGTTTCACCGGATTCGACGCCAGCCCTAAAGCCTTCTTTGAGCAGCGGCAGGCCATCGCGCAAAGGGGCCTTCCAGTGATGAACCAAGACCCCAAAGACCTCGACCGTCCTACACTCTTCGGCGCGATTGCCAAAACGATGGGCCATCGCGAGCGCGAGCTTGCCGAATGCATAGCCAACGTCATATTGGCCGGTTCGCGTATTATGAATGCCCCCGTACAACACGTATGTAAAAGCGGAATATTGGGATGGACCATGTATGAGCGAAAGGTTCACAGCCCGACTGACAATAAAAGTCAACACATCCGCGCCACTAAAGTAGGCGGGTGCACCGAGAAGGGATAACAGGTCCATGCTCGCGCGAATACCTGCGTCCTCGACGTCCGGCTCATCGATCAGGTCCTCGATTTTTCTTGCGCCGAGATTCTTCATGACTGCGGCAGCTTCGGCTGCGATGGCATCGGCCAGACCCTCGAGCGGCCATTCGAGCCCAAAGACGGCCAACCCTTCCCGACCCCAGCGCAGCGCCTGTGTCCAGTCGCCGGCGACCGTCGCCGCCAGTACCCGCAGACCATAGAGCTCTGCCTTGGCCACCTTGGAGGAGGAGTGCTCGAGAGATATTTCGACCAATTCTTCAGCTGTCGCGTGCTCGCCTGCGAGATAGGCGCTTTCGGCGAGCTCGCGATGAACTGTGAAGGTCAGGTCCAGTCGGTCGTCCCAGGCTCGCTCGGGGAGGTGGCGCCTCGCCACCGTCAAATACTCGAATGCGGCTCGATATGCTGCCGACGCTTTAGCCTTCCGTCCCGCGGCGAGGTTGAGTTCGATCAGGGAGTCGCGTTCGGCGGCGTCGACAACGTGTGCTTCCCCAAGATCGAATTGATCGACGATCTCGAATAATTTCGCGTCGAGATCGTCGCCCGCCCGGTCGAGCAGCCGACGGCCGATGGCGTGGTGGAGCGCTTGCCGATTTTGTTCACTGAGCAGGCCGTACGCAGCCTGTTGCACGCGATCATGGGCGAACTCGAGTGTTGCCTGACCGGGGCCCGTACCCTCATCGAGGGAGGCCACACGGCGCGCCAGATTGTATGTATTTTGCGCCGGAACAACTAGCCCATCCTCGATCGCCGGCCAAATCTGCTCAGTCACCGCCATCGGAGAGAGGTCGGTCAATTCGGCGAGTGTGCTGAGCTCGAACCGATAGCCGATGCAGGCGCCAGTCTCGAGAAGGCGCTTCGCCGGCGGGGGCAGCCGACCAATGGCCAGCACCATCAGGTCAAGCACGTTGTCGGATATCGGAGCACGCTCGATTTCTGATTCATCCCAGGTCCATCTGCGGGAATCCGAAACGAAGCGGAAGAGGCCTTGAGCATGCATCAGATGAAGGAGGCGACGGAGGAAGAACGGGTTGCCTGCCGATTTGCGAATGATGAGGTCGGCCAAAAACCGCAGGCGCGTGGGGTTTTCGCTAAAAGTATCGGCAGCGAGCTGCGCGACAGCGCTCGAGCCGAGCGGCGTCAAGTGAATCGTGTAGAGGTCACACCCCATGTCGCGCAGTCCGGAGAGGGAAAGCGTCAACGGGTGGGATGGGCCGACCTCGTTGTCACGATAGGCGCCAATCACCAGAAGATGGTGGCTGGCGACGTCGCTCACCCACTGCTCGAGCAGTTGCAGCGATGCTGCGTCGACCCACTGCAGATCGTCCAAGAAGAGCACAAACGGGTGTTCCGGCTGCGCGAAGACGCGCAAAAACCGTGTAACGACCAGGTGGAAGCGGTTCTTTGACTCTACC
>JBOGMI010001024.1:0-2547 GCA_050746645.1 Bryobacteraceae bacterium
AAGCAGGCGGCACAGCCATACAGCGACTTTTTTAATCCGAAGCGGTCGGCGATGCCTCCAGCGCTGATGGAACCCAGCAAGCAGCCGACAAGCGCACAGCCGGCGGCCCATCCCACGCCGGCGGGCTTCAGGTGATAGTAGCGGGAAAGGTAGCCGATCGCTCCGCTGATGACGATATTGTCATAGCCAAAGAGGAAGCCAGCCAGAACGGATACCAAGGCGGACACGAGTAGCGCGCAGGTTTGGCGCTCACGCTTGTTTGTAACCGTGATGGAAGGCCTCGCCGCCATTGTAGTGGAACCGTTGCCCGGGCGATTTCGGAACAGCGAGAAGTGATAGAGGATGCGAACACGCAGCGTTCACAAAGTGCGGATGTTAGGCGTCGACGATGTCCGAGAGTCAAGTGAACTCAAGCTGCTGCACATTATTCGAGACCGCCAGCCTATTTCGCGCGGAATTAGTCGCCTTCACTGCCGGACGGCACTAAATGACCTTGCCTCGGCCCGCAACAGCCCATTTGTCCACGACTTGCTCTCCAGAGACAAGAAATACGTGGTCCTGCAAATTGATGCAAGGGCATACGTGGTTCGGAATCACCTTAAGCCTGTCCCCCACCCGGATTGCAGAATCATCGGGAACCGAAACGTGCCCGTGCTCCTCTGAAAGCTTTTCCAGTATCAGTTCCGGATGATCTTCGACGTATCCAAAGTGTCGCCGCTCGCCGGAGTGCAGCGCGTCACCCGATAACATTTTGCTGCCGGCATCGATAATAGCCCGCCCAGGAACACTCGTGCTGACCACCGTGGTGAGCACCGCGGCAGCGCAATCTTCATAGGTTGCGGCTTCCGCTTCGACCGTGTTCCGGTCGTTGAAGACGTAGGTGCCTGGCCGGATCTCCGTAATGCCGTGAAAACGGTGGCTCTGAAATGCTGCGGGCGTGTTGCCGCCGCTGACCACGTGATAGGAAATCCCAGCGCTATCCAGCAATGCGAAGAGGCGGTCGAGCCGGCTGTTCTCAAGCGCAATTTCTTTCTCGCGGGTTGTTCGATTCCCCATGATATGGCCCGGATAAAGGGAGATCCCTTCCCAGCGAAGATTGGGCAGTTCTAAAATCCGCCGGGCAATTTCAGTCGATGACTCGTCCAGAGGAAGGCCGCAGCGCCGCAAGCCGGTATCGAATTCCAGTCGAATTCCAACCTCAACCTTGCCGGCTTTCGCTGCACGTGAAATCCCCTCGGCTACAGCCAGGGAATCCATGGTGACGGAGATCCGAATTCGTTTCGCTAGCTCCGCTAAGCGGCTCCACTTGCTTTCACCCCATAGCGGATAAACCACCGAGATATCGGAGATGCCCGCATCGGCCATAACCTCTGCTTCTCCAAGCTTGGCTACGGTGATGCCGGTCGCGCCATGCTTTAGCTGCAGGCGCGCAATTTCGGGAACCTTGTGTGTCTTGGTATGGGGCCGCAACGCAAGGTCATTCGCGCGGCAATAGTCCGCCATCCTGCGGACGTTGCGATCGAGTGTCTCCGCGTTGATGAGAACCGCCGGTGTTTCTATCTCGGATATGTCCATAGAGCCTCAGTGCCGCCGGAAATGGTAGATGTGCACGTCGTGCGGCGCGAACCAATCCGTGAACCGGCCGCCTTTCTGCTTCACTTTACGCGGCGCCTCGAAGAGCACATCTCCGCCGGTGAACGTGGCCTGTATTGTAGCGCCCTCCTGCTTTGCGGCTGGAATCTAGATAAAATCTCCGGATTCACGGCCGTGTACTCTTGGTCACGCCGCTCCAGCAGATTTGCAGAGTCATCATCACCGGCTTTTGATGGTTCGTCGCGTCCTCGATGCGCGTTGCATTGCCGAGTGCGCGCTTCTAAGTCGAGGTGGGAGCGGAGTTCACGGTCGAGATCGGAGTTGCGGCGTTGGGGGGCGGGCTTGAGCCCGCTCGGAGCTTCAGCTCCGTCCTGCGGGGCTAAAGCCCCGCGCGGGGTGAACCCCGCCCTCCATTCGCGGAGGCCTGAATGATAAATGGTCAAATCACGCATGGTGTTACTCGTATCTCAGGGCCTCCATGGGGTCGATTTTAGAGGCGCGGCGGGCGGGGATATAAGTGGCCAGGGTGGCGATGCAGAAGAGGCAAACTGCCGCTGCAATGAGCATGGCGGCGATTATGCCGGAATCCCAGTTCGCACCAAAGAGAAGACTTTGCATCCAGCGTGCGCCTGCGATTGCAACGGCTGCGCCGATTGCAATTCCCATCGCGCCGATCTTCAGGCCGTGACCGGCGAACCGCCAGAGGATCTTGCGCCGGCACGCGCCGAGGGCCATGCGAATGCCGATCTCGTGCGTGCTCTGGGCAACCGAATACGCGATGACGCCGTACAGCCCGACTGCCGTAAGGATTAAGGCGAGCGCGGCGCAAAGGACCACTAACATCGTTTCGTTGAGAGGGCGTCCAAGCGAGCTGCCGACTGACTGCTTCAGCGGCGCGGCGGCATAGAAAGGCAAGTCCTTATCCATGCGGTGGAGTTGGGAGCGGATTTCCTG
>JBOGMI010001025.1:0-3858 GCA_050746645.1 Bryobacteraceae bacterium
GTTCGGCAAAGAGCAACCATTACGAGAGCTACTCTCGGACCGCTTGCATCATTGTCGGGCGCCGCCTGGCCATTTTGGCGGCACTATCCGGCTAAAGATGTCGAGTTTTGAATCTGGCTCACGGACGAAGGCGCCGGGCGGTATTACGCTTCAATAATGAGCTGCTACTGCTCAGCGCCCAAAACTCGACAGCCGACGGCCGGGCGGGGGAGCCGGTGGCGCTTCTTCCACCACAACTTTTTTCGGCCGGGCATCCAGTCGCGTAGCGATCATTTCCTGGCGCAGTTTGGTGAATTTCGCGGTGCCGGGGTGGGCGCCGCGTCCAATCACCTGATCATCGGTAATTTCCTGAGCGGCCGGTAAGTATTTTTGCAGGTAGTTCTTAGTCCGATCCAAAACCAGCCGCTGGCCGGAGTGCATCAAAAGATACAGCAGAATTTCTCCGGGAATCTTGTGCAGCAAAGCATAAAGCGAAGAGGGGCGCTGCAATTTCGCGGTGGCGAGCTGCTTTTCGATTTTCTCGGCTTTGCCTTCAAGCTTCAACACCGTATCCAGTTCGCGCCTTTCCAGCGAAACGTTTTGCACCAATTGGCCGCGTTCTTTCGGCGAGAGTTCTTCAAACAGCGTGTAGAGGAATAGGGTGTAGAAATCGACCCGCAGATTGAGGCCGGCGGGCAACACCTGCCTGGCTTTTTGCAGCCGCTGAAAACCGGACAGGTTCAGTTTCTGACCGGAAAGGGCGGGCGAAATCACCGCCAGCAAATGCTCCTCTTCGAGCGCCTTGAGGATTTCTCCCGCGAGCGGATCGAGCGCGATCTGGCGCAGTTCGTTGCGTAGCGTCGCGGCTGGAATCTTGGTTTCGAGCTCCGCTTCGCGGGCGTTCGCGTATTGCGCCTGGGTGCGCTCCTCAATGGAAAAGCCCAGGCGGATGCGCAGCCGGATGAGCCGCAGCAGGCGCGAAGGATCGTCGTAGAGCGCGTAATTGGAGACTGCGCGCAGCTCCTTGTGGTGGAGATCGCCTAGCCCGTTAGTGGGATCGAGCAGCAGGCCGCGCGAGGCCTGGCTCAACGAGAGCGCAATGGCGTCGATCGTGAAATCGCGTCCGTGCAAGTCCTCGTGAATGGAGGCTGGCTGCACCTGCGGCTTGGCGCCGGCCCGCGTGTAGCGTTCCCGGCGCGCCATGGAAATACTGGCGTCCACTCCGCAGGGAAACACGAGTTCGGCGGCGCGCCGAAGTTCGTCGGTGTCGGTGATTTCGGCGTCTGACTTCTGCGCCACCGTCTTGGCCACTTTAAGCGCCGCCCCTTCCACCGTAAAATCGAGATCGCGGATGGGGAAACCGCCCATCATGTCCCGCATGGCTCCGCCGGTCAAAAACGCATTGACATGCGCCTGTTCGGCGGCATCGCGGACGGCTGCCACCGCCTTGCTTTGTGCGGCGTTCAGGTGATTGTCAAGCATGAACATGTAATCGCTCATCGCTGGCTCGCTCCTCGCCGGGTCATGCGCGCTTTACCTCTCGCGCGCGGATGATGCTGCTCCACGGTTTGCTGCAGCCGCGAGCGCATCACATGGGTATAAATTTGCGTGGTTCCAATATCGGCATGGCCCAGCATCGCCTGCACGCTGCGCAAGTCCGCGCCGCCTTCAAGCATATGAGTGGCGAAAGAATGCCGCAGCACATGCGGGCTCAGCTTCGAGAAAACGCCCGCCGCATGTCCATGGACGCGAAGCAGCTTCCAAAACCCCTGCCGCGTCATCGATTTTCCGCGAGCGGTCACGAACAGATAGGGACTCACGCGGCCTTTCAAGAGCCGGTCACGCGGGCCGCCCAGATAGGCTTCCACCGCCCGCAGCGCCTCCCGGCCCACCGGCGTCACACGCTGCTTGTTTCCTTTTCCGACCACGCGAAGTGTTCCCTCCGCACTGTCCAGGTTCGACACACGCACTTGAATCAGCTCGCTGACCCGCACCCCGGTGGCATAAAGAAGTTCCAGCATGGCACGGTCGCGCAATCCGAGCGCCGAGTCGCCCCCGGGAGAGCCGAGCAACCGGTCCACGCTCAAGCGGCTCAGCAGCTTGGGCAGCGAAGAGCCGATTTTGGGCGCCGCAAGCAATTCGGCGGGATTGGCGTCTATCTCGCCCTCATCGGCCAGAAACCCGAAAAATCCGCGCAAGTTGCTGACTTGGCGGGCAATGGACCGGTTCGCCAAGTCAGCGCACCGTAAATAGTCCAAGTAAAGCCTTATTGTTTCCAGTGTAACCGACTGAAGATCGGCATCCTTGAGGAATGCCTCGAACTGCTTCAGATCGCGCCGGTAAGAGGCGACACTATTGGCCGCCAGACCTTTTTCCGTACGGCAGAAGTGGAGGTACGACCGCATGCTTCGTTCGAAGGGCGTGAACTCCATCATTTTGTCAATGATACAATATCCCCGAAATTGTTTGAAACGAACAGAACCCCGAGCGTTACAGAACCCCGACCGTTAGGGAGGGGCCGGCTACTCCCCTCGCCGGTTCGGCATTCCTGCCTTGGCTAACAGCACCGCCAAACGCGTTCTTCTGTACCGCTTCGACCGCCAGCCGCTCGAAGGCATGGTAAATGCTTCCGTCGGCTTGTTCGAGGGGCGCATCGAACTGATCACGCCCGCGGGCGCTCTCCATTCGGCCGGATTGGAGGAGATCAAGGCCCTTTGCTTCACCTCGATGATTGCGGCGGCGCAGGATCTGTTCACCAGCCATAACTTATTCGAGCGCAGGCCTAAATCGCCCGGCCTATGGGCGCGGTTCACCTTTCGAGATGGCGATCGCCTCGAAGGCATGCTGCCGCCGAACCTGCTCGAATGGCCTGGTGGCGGCTATCTGATCGTTCCGCCGCGGCCCGGAAGCGCGCGCCAGCGCGTCTTTATTCCGCGCCCGGCCCTGAGGGCCGCCGAGCTGCTTGGAGTCATCGGCGCGCAGGCACGGCTGGCGGTCGAGCGCAGGAAGCCTGCGCTCGCGCGCGACCCGAACCAGATCAATATGTTCGAGCTGTGAGAGCGGCGGCTTGAGCCGGCTGCAAGGTATGCGACCATAAGCGCGTCCATTCGCCGTCGCCCGCACCCGGCCCGCGCCACAGAAAAACAATTTCTTCCAGCGGAAACTGACGCGGGCATTCGGCGGCGCGCCAAATTTTCTCGGCCAAATGCCGCGCCTCCGGCAGATCGCTTTCGCCTATCGGCCCGCTGATGGTGAGGTGCGGGAGAAAAGCGAACTGCTCGACCGATGCCAGGCTGCCGCTGTTCAGTTCTTCGTAGAGCCGTCGGATGGAGGCTTGGCCTTCGCCCGGCTCGATGTAAAGCACATTGGTTTCGGGAAATGCGCGCACCGTGGCGAGCTCGACCGAAAAGGCATGAAAGCGCTGTAAAGTCGCACGCGCCTGCTCCCCCGCCACTTCCACCGCCACAGGCAAGCGGCGTGGGGGCAAGATGGTGATGTGCGCCTGGGGGTTATGCTCGCCTGGCAGGCGGTTGCGAAGCTGGCGCAAATAGGAACCGAGCGGATCCGGAAGATAGCTGACCATGGCGGCAACACCCAGGTCCGCCTGAGGAGTTTGATTCATCGTCTCCAATTCAATTAGATGGAATGCGCTTGCGCATCAATTTCCGCGGCCGCGGAAGCGCCGCTGGAATCGGGTTTGGCCTCCGGCACATACCATTTGGCAGGTTCGAACCCGATGTATTTGGCGATCGCAAGTTCGCCCGGCTCACCTTGCGGGCCAAGCGCTTCCAGAAGATCGCCGGGACGAAGCGCGCGGCCTTCGGCAAGCAGCGCTTTCCAGGCGGCATACGTCGCTGCCGCCTCGACTTCTCCGTCAAA
>JBOGMI010001026.1:0-1347 GCA_050746645.1 Bryobacteraceae bacterium
TGCCGTGATTGGCTGCGGCGCGGTGGGTCTAGGTGCGTTGGCGGCAAGCGCATCGCGCGGCGCTACCGCGGTTGCGATCGATCTCGACGACGACAAACTGGCGCTGGCTAAATACGCGGGTGCACACCACGTCATTAACTCTCGATCCGAATCCGTCCATGAGCGTCTGATGGATCTGACCGGCGGTTTGGGGCCGGATGTCGTGATTGAAGCGGTCGGGACTCCAGCGACTTACGTTCTGGCGGTTGAGGAAGCGGCGCACACCGGCCGCGTTGTATACATAGGCTGGAGCAAGGAGCCGATCAGCTTCGAGACAAAGTTATTTGTCCACAAGGAGCTGGATATTCTCGGCTCTCGCAACTATCTGCGCGAATTTCCAGCCGTGATCGATGTCCTGCGGAAGAAGCAGTTTCCCGTCGAGTCGGCCATCTCTCTGACGGTGCCTTTTGCAGAAACCGGGGACGCGCTGCGCCAATGGAGCGAATCGCCGCAACGGTTCACCAAGATTCTGGTGGAGTTGTGCTGAAGATCGACGCGCACCAGCATTTCTGGAAATACGACCCTCGCCATTACGGCTGGATCGGCGCGCAAATGGGCGCGATCAAGCGGGATTTTCTTCCCGCAGACTTGCAAAAAACAATAGCAGGCGCGGGTATAGACGGCGTGATTTCGGTTCAGGCGCGCCAAACATTGGAAGAGACCGGCTGGCTGCTCGATCTGGCGGATCAACACGCTTTCATTCAAGCCGTTGTGGGATGGGTGCCGCTGATTAATGCCGGCGTGGAGCGAATGCTCGAAATGTTTGCTTCCAAGCCGAAACTGCGCGGGATTCGGCACGTGCTCCACGATGAATGGGACGAAGGCTACATGCTGCGGGAGGATTTTAATCGCGGGGTGGGCGCGCTTCATTCGCTCGGGCTTGCTTACGACATTCTGATTTTCGAACGTCATCTTCCGCAGACCATCCAGTTTGTCGATAAGCACCCAAACCAGATCTTTGTCGTGAATCATCTTGCAAAACCTCGCGTCAAGCAGCGCGAAATCTCTCCGTGGCGGGAAAATCTGCGGGAACTTGCCCGGAGGGCCAATGTGTATTGCAAGCTATCCGGACTCGTGACCGAAGCGGATTATGCTGTCTGGAGCACAGAGCAACTGCGTCCTTATATCGAAACCGTGCTCGACGCATTCGGCCCGCGGCGCACGATGTTTGGCTCCGATTGGCCGGTGTGTCTGCTGGCGATCGGGTACGGAGATTGGGCGCGCCTCGTGGCCGATTTTATCAGCGAGCTGTCGGCGTCCGAGCAAGAGCGGTTCTGGTCGGGGACGGCAATGGAAGCGTATGGGTTG
>JBOGMI010001027.1:0-2417 GCA_050746645.1 Bryobacteraceae bacterium
GCCGTGGATTTCGAACCTTTGCGCAACGCGAAATAGCGGTGCAATCCGGCAAAACCCGAGTAGCGAATTTTGTAATGGACCTTTTGCCTTTCGAGCAGGTAGTCACGGTGGAGAGCGCGCCGGACGATAGCAACCCGGCGGCGAGCGGCCTCTCGCTCGCACGGCACTCCTCGGCAACCACGCTCCCCGCAAACGGCCGCGATCTGCACGCGTATTACGCGATCATGCCAGGCGCCACCATAACGCCCGCCGTTTCGAGCGGCGGAGGCCAATTTACAGTGGACGGTCAGCGGCCCAATACCAACTCGGTTCGCATCGATGGAATCAGCGGAAACACCGGCCTTGGTATCTCCGCAACTCCGGGAACTTACTCGGGCTCCAGTTTGCCGGGAATGACGGTAATCGGCAGCACCCAGAACCTGGCTTCCAAGGAGGACATCGAGCGAGTCGAACTTCGCTCTTCCGATTTTGCGCCCGAGTACGGCGACAGGCCGGGTGCGCAAATCGTTATAGAGACACGATCGGGATCGAATCGCTTCCACGGGAACGCCCTCGCCTATGTGCGGCCCCGCTCGCTCGATAGCCGCGACCGGCTCGCGCAGAAATATGGTTTCCCCTTGGATGCCGCGTCGCTGAACGGATACGGGGCCAGCCTGGGAGGCCCATTATCTCCGAACCGCACCTTCTTTTTCGCCGCCTTCGAGAGAGTGATCGTCCACGACACAGCGCTGAAGCTGATGCCTGCGCCTTCGGCCGCGGCGCGCGCCGCGGCAAAGAACCCCTATCCGATCCTGCTCGACGCCTTCCCGCTGCCCACAGGCCCGAGCTTAAATGCGGATGAGTCGCTGGCCACCGTGCCACTCGAAAAGCAAGCATCGGTCGAAAACTACAGCGTGCGGATCGATCAGGTATTAGGCGAGAAAGGCCGCCTTTTCGCACGTTACGCCAATGTTCCTTCGCGCTCCGTAACGAAACAATTGGGAGTGACCAATGCAGGATTCCGCTGGGTAACGGCGACCCTGGGCTCGACCGCTGAATGGAAGGGAGCGATCCACGATTTCCGCTTCAACTATTCGCGCCTGACCGATACGTCTTCCTGGGCTGCCGGTTCTGCCCGCGAGCAGGCGGCGTTTGACGCTTTCTCGAATCCGGCTCTATCGCCCTATACTCCCTCCACGGTCACCGGGCTTTCCATTGCAGGTATCGGACAATTACTCTCCGGCGTTCCTGAACGTACTTATCAAAACCAGTGGGAGGGCACCTATACGCTTGCGAAACAGTTCGGCCAGCACAACTTCCGGGCAGGCGCGGATTATATCCGGCTACTGCCGCGAACCCTGGTCGGCAATTTTGTTCAGACGACCGCGATTGTGTCACCAGGAGTGGCTTCCCTGCTCGCGGGAGATCCACTCGGCGTGACGGCCTCCTATGGAAAGCCGACCATCCAGTCCGGTCAGATTCCTATCGCTTCGCTATTTGCGCAGGACACCTATAAACTAAGCAACCGGCTCAACATCCAGTATGGTCTGCGTTGGGAGATCACGCCGCCGGGCAGTACCGCATTGGGAGGCGACATTACTTCTGTAGATGCTTGGAATGGGCCCGGCGCAACCCCCCATCGCATTGGCAGCTACGCGGGCCTCGATCTATCCAAGTGGCGGATGCGCTATACGCAAATTGCGCCTCGATTGGGGCTGGCCTATCGCTTGAAGAAACCCGATCTCGTTTTGCGCGGCGGCGCGGGCATTTTCTACGACGATGCTCTTGGATCGCTCATTCATCCGGTGAATCTATCTCCCTTCAATACGTGGCAGTTCCTACCTTCGAGCAGCAATTTGGTTGCCGTACCGCCTGCAATCGCGTTCCTGAATCCTCCGGAGCTGTATTTGCCCGAAGTTTGGGAATGGAGAGCCTCGATTGAGAAATCCCTCGAAGGGCGTTCGAAACTCTCGCTGGCCTATGTCGGCTCAGCCGGACGCAAGTTACTGCGCCTCCAAGGAACTGTATATCCCAAGAGCGGCATTCTCAAAGGAACTGCGTTTACGAGCTACGGGGAATCCGACTATGAGGCCCTCCAGGCACAGCTTATTGGTAACCTAACGTCCAGGCTTTACGCGCTCATGTCATATACCTGGGGGCATTCGATCGACACAGGCTCCGAGGCTTCATCTGTTTTTCTAACGAGACCGGGCTATACCGGCGCGCAGGACCGGGGTTCATCGAATTTCGATGTGCGTCACAACCTAAGCGCGTCCTTGAGTTACCGGCTGCCTTCGCCGCATGGAAATGGTCGGCTAGGAGCGTGGCTGAGCGGATGGAATCTAAGTTCCACGGTGCAGGCGCGCTCCGGTTTTCCGTTCGACATCACTAGTTTCGACAGGAGCATTGGTCTTGGCTTTGCCAATACCGGGCGGCCG
>JBOGMI010001028.1:0-3233 GCA_050746645.1 Bryobacteraceae bacterium
ATGGCGGTCGATTAGGGAGATGTCGATACGGCGGCCAAGATCGAGAGCAGCGTCATGGATCGACAAGCGGTACAGTTGGGACCAGAGATCGAGTTGGTTGCCGTGAGCGCCACACTGAAAACAGTGAAACAGCCCCTTGGTTAGATGCACCGAGAAACAGCGCCGATTCTTCGTGGAAGCGTGAAACGGGCAAGGGCCGCGGAGTTGCGGACCGCGGCGACTGGTCGGCCGATATTCAATCAGCTCCAGCACCCTCTCCATCGAGACCTGACGACGCAATGCCCGGTAATCGACCCACATCGCCATGCTGTGGCCTATCCGTCGCGCTTTTTCGACGACCTGGCGGCCGAGGGCCGTTGTGCCCGATGGGCCCGGTAAGACTTGCCTTGAAACTTGTGGATGATGGCTCCATCCACGATCCGATCCAGCAAAGCCATCGTGATCGGCGGATCTCCCAGGTAAGTGCCCCACGTGTCGAAGTCCACGTTGGTGACCAAGGCGGTGCTGCGCTTGCGGGTCCGGCTGTCGATCACCTTGTACAACAGGCTCGGGGACTGCGGGTGATCCTCGCGTTCAAGCTTATCGAAGCCAAACTCGTCGATGATCAACAGCTCAAAGCCGGCGTAGTAGCGTAACTGCTTGGGCATCGTTCCGTCGGCCAAGGACTTGCCCAGCTCCAGCAACAATTCGGCACTGGTGACGCAACGCACACGATAGCCCGCCGCGCAGCAACGACGGCCAATCGCTTCGATGAGGTGAGACTTTCCCAGACCGCTTTGTCCGACAAACAGCAAGTTGTCCCGGCGGCGGATAAAATCGCCCGTCCCCAGTTCCTCCATCTGCCCGCGGTCGATGTACTGGGCGTTGAAGCTCCAATCGAACGTCTCGAAGGTCGCCGCGGGATTGCGAAACCTGGCATTCTTGATGCGCAGCTCCGTGCTCCGTTCCCGTCGTCTTCGCGCCGGCACCGAGAGAACATGCTCGATCAGTTGCAGATGTGAAAAACGCTCTTTCGCGGCGTGGCGGAGGATCTCATCCAAGTCGTCGGAGTTCAACAGGAACCGCAAGGTCTCGCTGTGCTCCAGGATCCGCTGTCGGAGGTCGTCACTGGTCTTCGTCGGGCGGCGGGTCATCGTCGTGAGGTTCCTCGAGTAGTTCTTGATAATCGGCGGTGGGACGCGGTCCCACCGGCGGGTCGTCACAGATGCTGGGACGGAACTGCTCGTTCAGCAGTTCCAGCGGCGGTCGCGGACGCGCCTGCGCCGCCAAAATCCGTTCCAGCGAATTGAAGGCGAAGGCGCGGTAGCGCGCGGCGCGCTCGAAGGCGGCTCGCACGTCGTCGCCGTGGTACATGGCCACCAGGCTCAACACCTTGCGGGCCTGGTGCTTGCCGTCGCGGTGCGAGGGGAGCAGTCCTTCCAGGAAAGCCACCGCGCTTTCGCCCAGTTCGGCAAACCGTTCGCGAAGCGCCTCTTCTTGTTCCCGGGCGTTGCGAGAGGGCCGATGCTCGTCGTTGACTTGCTTCTGGCCTTTCACGTGCCGAGGGTACAACGCGTGCCGGCCCACTTCTTTCAGGCTGCGCGAATCGTAGAGGACGATCTCCTGTTCCGTGACGCGCACGGGCAGCATGCGGCCCACCAGCCGCCAAGGAGCCGAATAGAGGTTCCGCTCGTAAGCGATCATTCCTTCGGCGTCCACGGTTCGATAGACGAAGTGAGCCGTATCGTAGTGGGTGGCGGGAAGCGGAAGCAGGTGCGGCAATTCCTCGACATGCGCATCGATGGGCCGTTTACGGGTCTCGCGGTGGACGCGCACGTCGGCCGTGTTCGCCAGCCAGTGCTGAGTGAACTGGTTCAGGTGCTCCAAGCTGCTGAACGTTCGGCCGTTCAGCAAGTTCGATTCGACATATTGAAATGGCCGTTCGACCTTCCCCTTGGTCTGTGGACGACGCGGCAGGCAGGCCCACGGCCGAAAGCCGTAGTGCGCCGCGAAAGCCAGGAAACGCACGTTGTAGACGGGCTCGCCATCTTGCCAACGATCGACGACGGTCTTCATGTTGTCGTACAGGCAGGTGGCGGCCACGCCGCCCAGGTGTTCGAAGGCCCGCACGTGCTCGCGCAGCAAAGCCTCAAAATCCTGCCTCTCGGTGAACCGCAGGTACTGGCGGCGCGAATAGCCGAGCACGTAGCTGAACAGATTGACGCGGCGGCGGCCCTCGCTGGAAAAGTCGATCGTGTAGACGGCCCAATCCATCTGGGCTTGCACACCCGGCGCCGTCTCGAACCGTTGGACCAAAGGCGCGCTCGTCTGGCAGCGCAGTTCTTTGACGCGCTGGCGCAACACGGTGTAACCGCCTTGGTAGCCCAAGGCGCGGAGTTCTTCCAACAGACGCACGACCGTGATGTTCGGATAGCGTTTGAGGAAGACGCCGATCGCTTCCTGGTGGGCATCCACCGCGCTGCCACGCGAAGCACGCCGCCGCGGCATGTCCGGATGGGGAGATCCCTGTTTCCTGCCGGTGGCGTGCTTGTCCAGGATCCGCTGTACGATGCCTCGCGAGAGGTTCAGCGTTCTCGCGATGCTGCGCACCGACTGCCCGAGCGAGTGTCGATGGACGATTTCATGGACCACTTCTGGGCTAAGACCGCTCATGGAGTTCTCCTGCCAGTGCCGCGCTTAAGTCCGCCACCGAACGTGCATCACGCCCCAGCCGCTCGAATCCGCCGCGCAGAAAGTGGCCGTCCCGCTGCGACAACTCGGCCCGACCCGAGTGACGCAGCCAGTTCTCCATGCGCGCCAAGCCGTCCAACAGCGATCCGAGACGGCGACTGATACGATTGCCGGCGACACTCAGCCGCGGGTCATAGCCGCGGACCAGGCCGCCATTGGCTTCGCGGGCCGCCTGTCTCGGCTTCAACAGCACAAACTCGATCTGTTCGCGGCTGGTGCAGCCCAAGAGAAGATCCACCACCTGCTTGACTTCCAGAACGGAGAGATCGTCTCGGCGAAGGGCCACCAGCAGGGCTTCCTGGTTGCCCACGGGCAACCGCGTCAATTGGCGGGCCATCGACGGACTGAGCAGTCCCAGGGCAAGGTCGTTTCTGGCCGACGGACAGAGCTTCTCCAACAGCGCCAGCCGCCGGCTGATCCAGCTCTTGTTGTGGCCTAGCAGTTGGGCGGCCTCGGGCTGCGTCAGCCCCTCTTCGCGCACCAAGGAACTGACGATCCAGGCT
>JBOGMI010001029.1:0-7756 GCA_050746645.1 Bryobacteraceae bacterium
TGGCCACGTTGAGCGACGGGACGGAGATGCCCTACGAACTGTTCCTCGGCGTGCCGGTGCATCGCGTACCGCAGGTCGTCGTCGAGTCCGGGCTTGCTGCCGATGCCTATGGGTGGGTGCCGGTGAATAAGAAGACGCTGGAAACAAAATTTCCCGGTGTCTATGCCGTGGGCGACGTGAATGGCGTGGGCACACCCAAAGCGGGTGTGTTCGCGGAAGGCGCGGCGCGCGTCGTCGCGGCGGCGATCGTCGCGCAGATCCGCGGAGGTCCATCACCCGAGGCTTACGGGGGGGCTGGTTCCTGCTACGTGGAGTTCGGCCACGGCCAGATAGGACGGGTTGACGTGAACTTCCTAAGCGGGCCCAAACCGACCGGCACTTTCCAGGAGCCATCCTTGGCCCTTGTCGCAGAGAAGGCCAACTTCGGTTCGAGCCGGATTCAGCGCTGGTTCGGACAGCCGCTGCCGTAATTGGAACAAGTCGAACGTGGATGAGTCTGCTCTAGGAGGATCGATATGGCGAAGGTATATCTCATTAGTTGCCGTGACGCCGGTGTTGATTGTGATTTTCAGGCCCGGGGTTCCAGCCCGGAAGAGGTTATTCAACTCTGTGCTGACCACGGCGCTCGGGAACACAACATGCAGGGGTTTGGCCGTGAGCTGTATACGAAGATGAGGCGTTGTGTGAAGACCCTGGAGGAAGAGACATCAGGGCCGACGAGCTGAAGGGCCGGGCGCCGGCGAAATAACAGGAACCCGCCAGCCCTTCCTATCGCGACACTCTCGCGCAATTTACCCCTGATTTGTCGGCCTTTTTCTGGGAGATCCGGGGAGATCCGGGACAGACACCATAACTCCCAACTCCGATTGCCGTACCGGATGCAGGTTTGAGCGCGAGCTAAAAAGCCGAATCGTGAAGAAAACCGGTGAAGAAAACCGGGACAGCATACTCATTTCCCACAACCTGCACGATAGCTTCAGTTGCTAGGCGTAGCCGAACGCCGCTTGCTCCTGTTTTGCTTCTCTCCTTTGCTTGCGCGATTGCGCGTGCGGCGCGTCCTCGATAACGGCCCGCGTTATACGCGGCGTGCCGCAGTAGAGCACCCATTTTTATGGCTCGCTTCTCCAAGTATTTGCGTGTACTTTCTCCGACTTTCTGGACTGTCCCGACTTTCTGGACTGTCCCGACTTTCTGGACTTTCTGGACTCAGCAGCACCTCGACGTTGCGCTGCCGGCTCAGGATGGAGCGCAACGCCCCTGCAATTTCGTCGGCGGAGAGCAAGCCCGTGGCCACTTGATACAACATCGGGCGAAACAGATGGTAGTTTCGCCGGTCAATGAGCGTGATACTCACGGGGGCGCCAGCTAGAGTGCCTGCGGCATAGAGTCCGCCAAAACCACCGCCAACAATCACCACGCGAACAGGATCTGTGGGCAAAGCTGTCTCCCTGCGTCAACTTTTGTGGAAGCGGGCTATCTCTAGTTGCTAGTTGTTGCCTTCGCCTCTCTTCGTTTTTCGCTCGGCTGGACGTGCAGCCAGTCGTCGAAGCGCGTCTCGCCGAGTCGCGCGTCATCGTTAGGGACCAGTGTCCTCTCGCTGACGGCGATCCCGTAGTAGCGCGCGTGCGGGTCGGAGATTACCTCGCGTGGATCCTTGCGCGCAGCCAGGTCCCGCCGGACGAGCTCGTCCAGGCGAAACTGTTCGGGACCTCCGATTTCAACGGTGCCATTCACCGGTGGGCCCATTACGATTCCGGCTAGTGCACTGGCGACATCATCGGCTGCCATAGGCTGGATGAGTACCGGAGGCAGGCGTACCTTGTTGCCCTCCGTGGACAGATCAGCGATCGCCTTTACAAATTCGAAGAACTGCGTCGCGCGGACGATTGAGTACGGGATGGGGGAGTCTTTGATCAAGTTCTCTTGAGCAATTTTTGCGCGGAAGAAACCGCTTTCGAGCAGACGTTCTGTTCCTACGACCGACAACGCAAGGTGATGTCGCACGCCCGCGGCCGCTTCATACTGGAGGAGGTTGCGGGTTGATGTCTCGAAGAACTTCAGCACTGCCGCATCCTCCCAGGAAGGGGAGTTCGTTACATCCACGGCCGCGGAGGCACCCTTGAGCGCATCCGCGAGTCCCTCGCCGGTGAGGGAGTTGACGCCGGAACGGGGCGATGCCGCTACTACTTCCCGCCCGTGCTCACGAAGCTTTTTGACGAGCTTCGATCCAATGAGTCCAGTACCGCCAATGACAACGATTTTCATGATTAGTCCTTTCGTGTGTTAAACCGCGGCAACTCTAAGTTGCCGGCTATTCGCTAGGATTGAACAGCCCTCGCTTTGTTAAATCTTCAGATCGCTGCAAAGATTGCAATTCTGTGGGGCGGGTTGGCAACCCGCGGCGGATTGTTAATCCGCCTGCCCCGGTGTCCGCGATCGGCCTCAGTTTCCGGCTCTTTGGATCGCGCCCCCAGGGCGGTCCGGCGCTGACCGCTGTGCAGGCATCTAACAACGTTACGCGGCCCGTTGTTGAAGTATTCTTGTTTACCATCTTCTAGCAAGAATCTAGTCCAATTATCGGCTTCCGCTTGGCCGAGCACAAGGCGCATTCTCCCGAAGATCTCGCAAAGTACCGCAGCCGACGTGCGCATACGCTCGAGCAGCGCGGCCCCACATCTAAAGCGCTAAGTTTCAATCTCCGAAACGCCGACAGCCAAGTGAGAAAGCCGGGACAGAATAATGAGAAAGCCGGGACAGCACACTCAATGAGAAAGCCGGGACAGCACACTCATTTCCCACAATCGGCACGATAGCTTCAGTTGCTCGGCGTAGCCGAACGCCGCTTGCTCCTGGGAACTTTGGGGGACGGAGTACTCATTTCCCAACTTCTACCTCTACGTTGGCCACGAAAATTAGTGTTTGAGTACTCCGTCCCCGGAATGCCGGATTTTGCAACACGCACAATGCGATGTTTACCGGTCTTCGGGGCGATCGAGAAGCGTGTGACAGCGGTTCCGCCAGCAGTGATTGCGTTTCCGCGTCGCGGCCGAGGTTGCGACCAGGACGACCTGATTTACCGAATTTACCGAGCTACTTCTTTATTTCGCTCTACCTTACTTCACTGAACTGCACGCCACCACTGGCACAGACAGCATGGCCGTCGTATTGCCGGTTTTGGTTGAGGCGTTCGTCTTCCACCAGGCTTCACCCGATTTCGAGATCGCCAGTACGAGGTAAGAGCCTGATGGCACACTCACGCTGAAGTTGCCTGTTTCATCCGTGATGGCAGCGGTGATTTGCTGTGCCTCGCCCATCTTGGTAGCCCAATCAAATGCTGTCTGATACGCAGCATGGAAGGCGAGTAGCTCTGACCTGCACGCGAGCGCTTTCCCGTAGCTGCTTCCTGCTTTGGTGGTTTCTTTCAACTGTTTACCGAGTGCATGCGTATAGGTATCCAGCCAGACGCTCGCCGCGAAATCCTTATCGTTCTGGCGCAGAACGTACACGGTTGCGCTGGCAACAGGCCGACCGCTAACGCTAACCACTCGTCCGCTGATCGTCTCGCCATACAACAGCCCGCTGACACCTAGCATGAGTGTCACGATTCCCATTCCAATTCGTCGCATCATTTCCCTCTCTGTCGGTTTCATTCACATACCCAGCAACGGCAAGAGGCTCTGTCTTGCGCGCGTGGCAAGCGGTCTCCCCGGGGCTTCCGCGCTATGCTTGTGCAGCCCTCCGTTACGCTTCGCCCTTTCTGCTTCACTAAATGATCCCCAGCGATCCCTAATCTTATTCCACAGCGCCCCACTCCCTAAGTAGGGTAACTGTCCTCCTTTGACGATCGCCGCCAAACAGCAGCGCATATCCCAACGGCGTACATTCCACGATCTCGCCCGGCCGCTCGTAGCCTCCGGGAAGCTTGACGCGAACGGCGAGAGCAGCACCGCGTTCAAGTAGTAATTGTGTCACCGGCAAACCGTAGTCGCCGGACTGCGTCACTGCATGGAAGATCGCCGTTTGCCCGCCGATGCCGGCCTGATCGACAGTTGCGGGGGCATTGACGTCGGCCCCACGGTCCAGGAGCAGGGTGGCGGCTGCAACATTGCCGTATTCCGCAGCCACGTGCAAAAGTGTCCCGCCTTGTAGCAAAAGGGAACGCCCGCCGGTTTCGCCGCAATCGAGTTGTGGGAAAGATTGATCGACGACTCCGGGCTCGGCGTCCATTAGTTGTGCCAAATCATCCAGCCGTCCGCGTAGAACTGCCAGCACAGCCGGTATGTTGTACTTGGTCTTCCCGCCGGCCTGCAAAAGAAGGTCGATACAGGCGCTCAGCCGTTCCAGGGAACGCGCGTAGCCGGCAATAAGGTAGTCGAGAGCCGTGCCTGGATATGCATGGCCGCTTATCTCGTATCCATGATCGCGACAGTTCGGATTTGCGCCATGATCAAGAAGCCATTTAAGAGCAGCCGGGTCCAGTGACTCGCACGCGGCAAAGATGATGGGGAAATGTCCATGCCACAGGGCGTTCACATCTGCGCCGCGCGATACCAGAAGCCCCATCATCGGGATGCGACATGCGTTGAGCGCCGCCCGCATCAGGGGACCGTCGTCCCCTTGGTGCACATCCGACCCATGCGCAATCATCCATTCCGCCATGGCCAGTCTTGCGGCGCTCGGGGGCTCCCAAGGCACGCGGCATTCGGCGACCCACGTGAGCGGCCCATCCTTTCCGTAGCCAAGTGGGGCCCGGTGCAGCGCCGGGTTGCGCGTCATCATGGTCTGGACATGCGCAAGGTCGTTAGTATCGATCGCGTGCTTGAGTTTCCCGATCTCCTCGAATGAGTCGACATGAGCCTTGAGCTTGGGCCAACTCCCAAACCCGTAGCGGCATGCGATCTGGAACTGCGCATCGGCGAGCGATGCCGCCCTGCCCGCTTTAAGCAGGTCCTTGGCTTGGTCCTTCAGGTGGCGGAGATTGGGACGATCGGGAAGAGCCTGGGGAGCCCCGTTTGGTTCGGTCGACGTAGCGACCTCCTTTCATCGAACCGCCCGGCGTCCGCACAATCGGGCTGAAAGAAGGTTGCTGAGACTTGAAACTGAAAGGTGGGCTTCTACCCTTTCCGCGGACCGGATGCGTCCTCCACGCTAACAACAATACTATCGCGGTCCCAAAAACCAGCGCCGAAAATCCCAAGTTGTTGCCTAACGCGCAAACCGAGGCTGGGAAATCTAGCCCAGCATCCTCAGCGGCCCGCAAATCGTTTCAGGAGTCGGCCGATCAGCGGAACGCCTCCCGCAGATCCACCCGGCGAAGACGAAGTCGGTCGGCCAGTGGGCTTAGAACAGCAATAATTCGGCCTTTGTTGACGGTTTATCAAGTTTTTGCCGCTTTTTACACGAATTGCGACGTCGGCCCGCTAAGCATCGCCGAACGAAAGCCGCGCATGGAGCACCTCTCGAAGACAAGAAGGCAGGCAGAGATTGGAGATCCGGGACAGGAGATCCGGGGCAGACACATGCAACTCCCGAATCGTCCTCGGTTAAAGCCCTCAAACCAGTGTCCAGCACGGCAATCGGAACTGAAAGTTATGGTGTCCCGAATCCCCACTGCACGTAGCGGACCTGGCAGCAGGATCGCTGCAACTTGACAAAAGCCCAGGTAAGACGATATCTTACATTCGTGAAGACCACCGTCTCCTCAAAAGGCCAGATTGTCTTGCCGGCAGAATTCCGGCAAATGGACCGGATCGAGCCGGGCCAGGAATTCGAGGTTGAGCGTCTTGATCGAGGAAACTATCGCCTCATTCGACGCGCTGCGCCGGCGAACGAGGGTGCCGTAGACTGGCTGCTGGCCTGCCCGTACAAAGACTTTTTTGTGCCCGTCGACTCCGAATCGACCGACACCTTATGAAGTATTTGGTTGATGCCAACGTTTTGAGCGAGCCGACGAAGCCGTCGCCAGATCCGGGTGTGGTGCACTGGCTTCGCGCTCATGAGTCCGAAATCGCGGTCGATCCCGTGATCGTTGGCGAATTGCGCTTTGGGATTCTTATATTGCCCAATGGGAAGAAGCGAACGATGCTCGAAAGCTGGTTCAACGCCGGAGTTCGGCGTCTGCTTTGTCTCGCCTGGGATGCCGATACCGGCTTGAGGTGGGCGGAACTGTTAGCGCGGCTTCGCAAAGCCGGAATCGCCATGCCAATAAAGGATAGCCTCATCGCGGCAACCGCGATTGTCCACGACTTGGCGGTCGTTACGCGAAACCGCGTTGATTTCGCGAAGTCGGGCGTGCCGGTCCTTGACCCGTTTACCGATCGGTGAACAAGTCCGCACTGCGCGATTTGACCACCCTCCAGGTGGGTGACAACGAACGCCAATTTTTCCTTCCTGCGTTATCAACTACTTACAGCCACCTCCGGCCGCCTCGCGCTCTACCTTAAATTACCTTGGCCTCGTTATGACGCCTCGCTCCATTCGTCGCGCCGCCGAGCGCAAAGCCCGCAAACTCGCCCGTAAAGCCGAGAAACAAGCCGTAATGCAGGCTGCCACAGCCGCCCCCGAACCCCAGATGCCAATCCCGGAAACCGAACCCGATCTGGAACTTCTCGCCCCGGCCGCTGAGCCGCCCCTTCCGGATGAGCCGACCATTCCAAAAACACCTTCTCCCGCCCAGCTCGCCGCCAACCGCGCCAACGCCCAACTCTCCACCGGTCCCCGCAGTCCCGCAGGGAAAGCGGTCTCCCGCCTCAATGCCGTCAAATCCGGCCTCACCGGCCGCAGCGTCCTCCTGCCCACCGATGACGTCGCCGCCTACGAGCACCACGTCCGCGAGTTTATGAAAGAACTCAATCCCGTCGGCATCCGCGAGCAGTGCCTCGCCCAGTCCATCGCCGACAACATGTGGCGCGTCCTACGCATCCCCTCGCTCGAATCCGCCATCTTCGCCCGCGGTTATATCGAATTTGCCGGTCTGTTTGAAAACGAAGACCCGGAGCGGCGTCTCGCCCTCATCGAGTGTCACATTCTCCTGACCTACGAAAAGCAGATCCGCAACCTCTATTTCCAGGAAGCGCGCCTCCAGCGTCAGCGCACGAAGGACATGGCCGAACTGCGCCAGCTTCAGCAGGAGCGTATCGAAAAGCAAAAGCAGCAGATGGAAGCCGCCGCCGAGCTCTATCTCGCCGCCCGAAAAGACAATCAGCCCTTCGATCCCGCCGCATTTGGGTTCGTTTTTTCAACTGCCGCTATCGAGAATCATCTGCGGCGTGTCCGCGCCGCCCATCTCGCCCGCGAACAGCGGAAATTGCATGCCCAAGCCGCCTGAGCCGGGCCGAACAAGCATTCCTCCTTCACGATCGGCAGCAAAAGATCAGCATTCCGGGCCCCGTGTGGGCGACAAGCTGCCGCTGCTGGAGATCAGCGTTTCCAGTTCGTTGATGTCGCCGAGAACGGCGAATGCGCCGAGATCGTTTAGAGAGACGGCGATTTCTTCGTGGCGCGGATTGTGAGGGGTCGAAACGCCGATAAACGGCACCTGCGCGGCTCGGGCGCTGCGCGCATCGTCCACCGTATCGCCCAAATACCAGATGTTGCGCTCGGGGAATTCGCGTTTGATCATCAGCAACCCGTCCGGGGCGGGTTTCGGGTTGCGCACACACTCGTCCGTAATCACCGGGTGAAATTGGATATCGGATGCATAGCGTTCGAGCGTCGCATCCAGCTCATACTTGGCGCGCCCGGTGAAGATCGCCAG
>JBOGMI010001030.1:0-1203 GCA_050746645.1 Bryobacteraceae bacterium
CTCTTCATCTTCCTCTCTTCCCTGGTCCTCTTCGTCTCTCCGCGGTCCGCGTCGTTCCTCGCGTCTTCTCCTGGTCGCCTGCACCTGCACGTCACCTAGTGGTCGCCTCGCACCCCGCTTTCATTCACCCACCCACCTCCCTCCGGCCGACGGCATGACGAGTTGCGAAGTGGCGGGCCGATGCGAGTGCCATGCACCGAATCGACGGGCAGGACGAGCTGAGCGCGCTGGTACATCGGGTGGACCTCAGGCAGCCGTGGTCCGTACGCTGGCGTGAGAACGGAGTTGGCTCCTGTACGGAGCTGCTGCGTGGGAGACGTCGTTGCATGCTGCAGAGTATGCGAGCAGCACTGGTTGCTGCTACCGATGCGTATGTGCAGTGGGAGGTGCAAGGGAGACCGTGCGGTGGTCGTGCAGCCTCGGTTGTGCGAGTGCCGTGGTGGTTGCAGCGCGTGGTGTGCAGTGTTGGATGTGCGCTACGAGGCTGCCGTGTATTGTGTGGATACTGGTCTCTATGATGGGCTGCCAGTGTTGCTCTCTCCTCAGTCGGCCAGTGTCGAGCCTCTCCTTCGCGCCGTCCCATCGTCCTATGATGATTGGGCCAGCCAGGGGAATCGCATTGTGCTAGAGGATCCATGAGCACATGGCTAGCTTACGAGTCAGGACGGGCTCTCATCACTTAGGAATACATCATGCTGATCCCATCACTCGGGTCATGTATCACCTACGAGATGACGAGCAGAGCACAGAAGGTGGAAATGTGAGGTGATGGCTATGTCATCATATAGTTTTCCGTTCCTGTGCTATGCGAGCAATGCATAGCAACCATATGGTCAATTGTTGCTGGTTTTGATTTGGAGAGCTGGGATGTGTAGCACGTTGAGATGCTATCACATCGCAGTGTGCTGGTGTGTGAGGGTGTAAGGTGTGACTGGGCTACTGACCGTTGCTATCGACGCGTGGTCACTGTGGTCCTAGTCGTTGCTGCTGATCCGTTGGTGGCGATGGGGCGACCACGGGCAGGCTCGTCTCCCTCTCCTCTCCTCCGCTCCACTCTCCTCTCTCCTCCCTTCTCACTCTTCATCTTCCTCTCTTCCCTGGTCCTCTTCGTCTCTCCGCGGTCCGCGTCGTTCCTCGCGTCTTCTCCTGGTCGCCTGCACCTGCACGTCACCTAGTGGTCGCCTCGCACCCCGCTTTCATTCA
>JBOGMI010001031.1:0-1462 GCA_050746645.1 Bryobacteraceae bacterium
CACTGAACTCCACTGGCCCCAAGTCCGCCGAGACTAAGGCCAAAGTCGCCCAGAACGGCACCAAACACGGCCTCTGCGCCAAATTCCGCGTCCTCAAAGAAGTCGAAAAGCAGGAAAACTACGACGCTTTCCTCAACCAGCTCATGGAAGACGAACAACCCGTCGGCCAAGCCGAAATCGAGCTGGTCGTCAAAATGGCCGAACATACTTGGCTCGCCAAGCGAGCCCTGCGCCTGCAGAACACCTGTTTTGTGCTCGAGCCGAAAACGCCCGAGGAGGCCAAAATCGGCGGCATCCCGGTCAGTCTTGACCCTCGTGAACTCGAATGCTACGTTCGCTACCACGCCGCCCAGGACCGCGCCTACCAACGCGCCTCCGCCGAGCTTCAGAAACGCAAGAAAGCACGCCAGTTAGCCGAAATCGGCTTTGCTTCGCAAAAACGCGCTGAAGCCGAAGAATCCCGCAAAACCGAGAAGCACGCCGTCCACATAGCGACCGCAAATCTGCGCAAACAACGCGAAGAAATGAAGCTCGGCGACGCCATCGCCAAAATGCTTCCTCCCGATTTCGACATCTCTTCTCTCGATCAAGTCTTTTCCGCCCCCGCGCTCGCCTCACAAAGGTGATCCCCGGGACTGGCTACTCTGTCCCAAGCGGTTTTTGCGCGTGGACAGAGCCGAGAAAACCCCCTTTGGTCACTGCGCCTGTGATGTAATCCATACATGCCAGTTTCGAGACGAACCTTCCTCGGCGCGCTCACATCTGCCTGTGCCGCGACGGCTGCATCGGCGAACGGCCGCCTTGCACCCACCGTCCCGCTGCATGGAGCGTTCCGTGCTCCGGCAAAGAATGGCTGGACCTTTGTTCATTTGCAGGGTACGCCCTCGGAAATCGGGTTCGCGCACGGCTATCTGCTCGCCCCCGAAATCGAGGATGCCAAGGCCGCGATCGAACTGAGCTCCACCCATCAACTCAAGCAGAGTTGGGCACAATTGCGCCAGGCCGCCCAGCAGGTTTTTTGGCCGAAGGTGCCGAAGGAGTATCGCGAGGAGATCGAGGGTATCGATAAGGGACTCAAAGCGCGGGGTTCGCACCTGGATCTGATGGATGTGGTCGCCATGAACGCCTCGATGGAATTTTCCTATTACTACGACGAGCAGAAGCGAGAGAAGGACCTTCTCAAGAGCGCCAAAGCGGAGCCTGCCGATCATTGCAGCGCGTTTGTCGCAAACGGTGCATATACAAAGGATGGCCGCATCGTGATCGGCCACAACAACTGGAGCGATTATCTAACCGGCAGCCGCTGGGACATCATCTTCGATATTGCGCCCGCTTCGGGACACCGCATTCTCATGGACGGCGTCCCCGGCCTGATCGACAGCGCCGACGATTTCGGCATCAATAGCGCGGGCCTGATGATTACCGAAACGACGATCGGGCATTTCCACGGCTTCGACGTCAA
>JBOGMI010001032.1:0-1367 GCA_050746645.1 Bryobacteraceae bacterium
GTAGGCGTTTCCTTTCATCTTCTGGCGCTGGAAAATCTGCTCTCGTATTATCTGAGGGCCCCAAAGCAAGCCACGATCGCGGCCGCTTTGCTCGAATACAAACCTTCGCTATTCGACATCCTGCCCATGTACGTGGTGTTTCTGGCGATTACGCCGCTGCTGCGGGAAGTCGCGCGGCGCTGCTCCTGGAAGCCGGTGATCGCTGTCAGCGTGGCGATCTGGGTGGCGGCGCAGTTCGGATTGCGCGCGTGGATGCACCAGCATTTTCATCCTTTCGGCATCGTGGTGCCGCAAGATTCCACCGGAGCGTTCGATCTCTACGGGTGGCAGCTTCTGTGGATTAGCGGCCTTGCTCTCGGCAGTGTGAGCGGGCATCCTCCCGCAGGCCGCTCGCCGTTGTCCGTAATCGGGCTACACGTTCCGGCGCGCTGGCTCAAATGGGCCATCGGCGTGGCGATCGTTCTCGGAATTCTGCGCTATTGTCCCGCCTGGGAATGGATCAACCCCGATCTCTATGGCTTCCTGATTAACAAATGGCAGCTTGGCCCAGTGCGCCTGGTGGATTTCGCCGCGCTGTCGGCGATTGTGGTGCGCTATGGCGGCCTGCTGCAAAAGATACCGTTTGTCCCGCGGCTAGCGGTCCTGGGGCAGGCTTCCATCGAGGTCTTCAGCGTGCATGTTTTGTTCTGTCTTGGCGCTCACGCGCTCAGCCGGCAAGCCGACCCGCGGTTCCCCTGGTGGGAGCAGATCGCCATGCTCGCCGTGACTGTCCTGGGCCTATTTGCCACGGCGCATCTGGTGCAGAACTATCGGCGGCGCCGCAAAAAGAGGGTGGCGCAACAGTCATTGGTGCCGGCGCGCATCGGAGCCTGATGATGCCAAAAAGAAATGCCGCCGGAAATGGCGGCAGTTCCCTACACGAATCCTAAAATGAAGCGCGGCAACCGAGCGCTTTTTCTGGCTGTTCACAGTGAACAACATGCCCGTGCTGTTGGGCTAAGCTTGCGCTCGAGTTGCCGCGCCGGTGCACGCCGCGCTTTCCGCGGGCGCGCACGAAGTCATTTCTGTTTAAGCGACTTTAGGTTCCAAATTGGCGTGCTGCGGTTCCATTGCGCCCGCCAAAGCTTTCTTGGTCCTTTCCGCCAAGTTGCGCAGGCGCGCGTTCTTGGGCCGGCTCAGCCGTCGCTCCACACTCCGCCTTGCGCGAAGCAATCGTATCCGCACGGCGGTTTCCGACCAGCCATGCTGGCGGGCAATCTCCTGTACTTTGTAGCCTTCGATGTAATGCCCTTCCAGCACAACTCTGTCGTTCGGTTTACATTCGTTGAGAATGCGCTTCACGTCAATGGCAGCCACATTCATCCGTG
>JBOGMI010001033.1:0-1793 GCA_050746645.1 Bryobacteraceae bacterium
AGAAAATTGCGCTGCGGTGGCAGGCGCCGTACCGAAAGCTCGAAGGTTGCGAGTTCCTTCGCTTTCCCGGCGGCAAAATAGCCGGCCCCCATGGTGAGTTCGTAAAGATCGGTGTTGAGAGCGGACATATTGGACTATCCCTATAATCTTCTCAGGGCGATTGAATTGCAGAGCCGCGCCCGATATCATTACCTTCAGTCAGCCGGTGAACTGGTCACACAAATGGGGACGAAACAAGGATCTCCCCCGGTCCATCGGCGGTCTCAGGCTCTTTGTTCCTCCCGGCCATTTCTATTCGCCAATAGCTGATCCTGCCGAAGCCCGCGGCAGATTGTCACGAGCTGAGATCGAAGCAGTCTCGGATTCTCTCCCCGGAGTAGCGATTGACCGCCGGAAGATGATCGAGACGTGGGATCGTCTGCTGCCCTTCCTGATAGATGTGCCATTTGGATCAGTCTCGGAGAGAGGTTTCCATTTCGGGTTTGAGAATCCAGCCTATTCTTGGGGCGACGCCTCGGTCTTGCACGCCATGATTCGCCTTTACCGGCCTGCTCGCTTCATCGAGATCGGCAGCGGCTGGTCATCCGCATGTACCGTGGATACCGTTTTGCACTATCTCACTGGCTGCGATCTAACCCTCATAGAGCCGCATGCCGAGTTACTGCGGAATTTGCTCAGCGATAGGGCCGAGAACATCCGTGTCATCGAATCGAAAGTGCAGGATGTTCCGGTGGAGATATTCAAGAACCTACAAGCGGGAGACATCCTCTTCATCGACTCGACCCACGTCCTGCGCACAGGCAGCGATGTATCCTTTGAACTGTTTGAAATTCTGCCGAACCTCGCGCCCGGCGTCTTGGTACACTTCCACGATATGTTTTGGCCGTTCGAGTATCCGCGGGAATGGGTCCTGGATGAAAATCGCTCCTGGAATGAGCTGTATGCTGTCCGTGCAGTTCTGACGAACAACGATCAGTGGAGCGTGTTGTTCTTTAACAACTATTTCGCAAGATTCGAACGACCGAGAATCGAGGAGACTTTTCCGACGTTCCTTCGAAATTCAGGCGGGGCACTCTGGATTGTGCGGGAAAGCTAATTAACCTTCAGTTGTCGATGAAGCGGCGCGCGCGATAGTGGAGGATAGGATGGGAGAAGCGAAGCAGGGAAGTGCAGTCTGTGGCTGCGGGCGGGCGCAACGCCTTCTGTGGCTGGTGGTGGCGTTTGTCTTAACTCTCATTCTCCAGGCTCAACCGGCGCTAGCCCAAGGGCCGGCACCAGCGCCAAACCTCAGTCGCGCCGCTCAGAAGATCAAGAAAAAAGTCAGCAGAATCGGCATCGGGAGGAAGCTGACCGTGATAGAAAAAGATGGGGCGCGATACCATGGCACGCTCTTGTCGATTGAGCCAGAGACCTTCTCTTTACAGGAAATCGATCTGGACAGACAGGTAACAACTGCGTACAGCGATGTCAGAAAAATACAAAAGGGCTACGGGGAAGAGGGTTCGGCGGGCGCCATATCGGACCCCACGGTTGGTTGATCGGGGGCATCACCTTTGCCGTTCTATTGGCTTTTCTGATGATCATGCTTGCTGTTCAAAACAATTGATCGCCCGCAGCGGCAGCCTCTTAGTTCGAGCGCCCCATCCTGCACGCAACGAAATAGATTACTTCTTCTTCGGTTGCGCCGCCGGTTCAATTGCCTTACTAGCAGTCAGGATATCGTTCACGGAACTTGCGTCGAGCGCATATTGCGTGTTCGGCTCGTTTTCCCGCTTGGCGATGTAGCCGTTCTT
>JBOGMI010001034.1:0-1000 GCA_050746645.1 Bryobacteraceae bacterium
GAATTTGACGGCACGGAGATAGCGGTTCTTGGCTCCGATGTAATCGCCCTTGCGCCAGTAGAAATCGCCTATCTTGACATTGCGCTTCGCCTCCAGCGGGTCGAAAACGAACTTCTCCTGCGCGTACGATTTGTCTTCTTCCGGAGGGTTGCCGTTGGCGTCGTACCGCTGGTGGGTGGCCTGGCTGCCGTTGTGGTTCTGCGCCGAATTTGCGCTTTGCCGGGCCAAACCGGAGCTTACGAGCATCAAAGAAAGAAGAACGGCAAGAAACGTACCGCGTGCCACAATTTGAATTATAAGCCGTTGAAAATGGACGACCCGAAGACCCGGTTGAAAGAGAGAGTGGCGCAGCTTCCCGTGCGCCCCGGGGTCTATCTCTACGAAGACGCCAAGGGGACTGTCCTCTACGTCGGCAAGGCCAATAATCTCCGCAGCCGTGTGCGCAGCTACTTCAATGAAGACCGGCTCGCAGAAGCCAAAACCGGAACGCTCATTTCCGAGGCTCACGATGTCCGCTTCATCCAGGTCGACAATAACAAAGAAGCTCTCGCACTCGAAAATAACTTAATCAAGCAGTACAAACCGCGCTTCAACGTTCTGCTGCGCGACGACAAGACCTATCCTTATGTCAAACTAACGAACGAAAAGTATCCGCGCGTCTACGTTACCCGCCGCAGACTAAAGGACGGAGCAACTTACTACGGCCCGTTCTTTCCGGCGAATCTCGCCTACCGCCTGGTGAATTTCATCCACCGCCATTTCCTGGTGCCTTCCTGCAAGATCGACTTCAACCGCCGGCATACCCACCCCTGCTTGCAGTTCCACATTCATCGCTGTCTCGGACCATGTGTGGAGGGCCTGACCACGGACGAGGCTTATCGCGCGGCGGTGCATGATGTGCGCCTGTTCCTGGAAGGCCGCCACCACGATCTCGTTAGCGAGCTGGCATCGCGCATGAACGCCGCTTCGGCCGAAATGCGCTTCGAAGAAGCGGCCACCC
>JBOGMI010001035.1:0-5418 GCA_050746645.1 Bryobacteraceae bacterium
GCTCACAACTCGATTATCCCACGCGTTCCCATTTTCCTCGACCACGTAATCTAATGACTGCGATGCCTCTGCCGCCTAGTGAATTCGAACCCTCCTCCAGTTATGAAGACGCAATTGCGCGCGCCGCGGCCGAATGCGGCGTCGAGCGCGGCTACTGGGATATTTTTCACCAGCGGCACGAGGCGTCGGCGGAGGTGCTGCGGCGCATTCTGGAAACGCTTGGCATGGATGTTTCAAGCTGGGAGGCGGTCGAACAAAGCCGCAAAGAGCGCTTCCGCCGCGAGTACATTGCGTATCCGCAAACCGTAGTAATCGGCGAATCCGAAAAATGGGCGCCGCTCACATTGCCCGAGGGCGCGTCCGGATCGATCCGCTATGAACTCGTGTTGGAAAGCGGCCAGGCCGTCGGCGGAGAGATCGATCTTGACCAGCTTCCGCGAGAGCGGGAGGTGCACATGGAAGGCCGCTGCTTTGTGACGCGGCGGCTGCTGCTTCCGGCGGAGACTCCGCTGGGCTATCACAAGTTAAAAATTGGCATTGACGGGCGCGCGGCGGGCGAATGCTATTTGATTGTCTGCCCCGACCGCGCTTACCTTCCCGAGCAGCTGACAAACGGCCGCGCCGCCGGCTTCAATCTTTCGCTCTATGGCGTCCGCTCCAGCCGCAATTGGGGCTGCGGCGATTTCACCGATCTGCACCCGTTGATCGACTGGGCCCAGGAGACCGGCTTCGCTTTCATCGGACTGAATCCTCTGCATGTTTTGCACAATCGCGTCCCGTACAACACCAGTCCCTATTTGCCACTCTCGATTTTCTACAAGAATCCGATCTACCTCGACATCGAAGAGATCGCCGAATTCCGCGCCTCAACCTGCGCGCAGCGGCTCGGCGAGTCGCCGCGAATTCGCGGCCTGATTCGGAAATTGCGTGATGCGGAATTCGTGGAATACGAGCAGGTTGACCGGCTGAAGCGCTGCTTTCTGAAAGTGCTCTACCGCCAATTCCGGCGCGGCGCGGATGCCGGGCGCCGCCAGGCATTCGCCGCCTATTGCCGCCGCGAAGGCGATCTGCTGAGCAAATTCGCTCTTTATCGCGCGCTCGACGAGGCGCTGCACAAACAAGATCGGAACCGCTGGACCTGGTGGGACTGGCCGAAGGAATATCAATCGCCGGATTCGCCCGCCTGCCGCCGGTTCGGGCGCGAGCACGCGCGGCTGATCGAGTTCTACCAATACACGCAGTTTGCCATCGATGAGCAACTTGCGGCCGCGCAGGCCTATGCGCGGGAGCGCGGCATGTCGGCCGGGCTCTATCACGATCTCGCCGTGGCCACCGACCGCTGCGGCTCGGATCTGTGGGCGCACCGAAAGTTCTATGTGAACGGCTGCCGCGTGGGCGCGCCGCCCGACGACTTTTCCCCCGAAGGCCAGGATTGGTCCTTCCCGCCTCCCAATCCCGAGATGCACCGCGACACCGGCTACGTGCTTTACCGCGAAGGCATCCGCAAAATCGTCGAGCACGGCGGCGCGCTGCGCATCGACCACGTCATGCGCCTGTTCCGCCTGTTTTGGATTCCCGAAGGCTCGCCGCCGAAGGATGGCGCCTATGTGCGTGACCATGCCGTATATCTGATGCGCATTCTGGCGCTCGAAAGCGTGCGCAGCCGGAACGTCATCATTGGCGAGGACTTGGGCACGGTGACCGATGAGATCCGCGAGATGCTCTCGCGCTTCGGCATCCTGAGTTACCGCCTGTTCTACTTCGAAAAACACTACCCGAATCCGGCGTTCAAGCACAGTTACGAATATCCGCGGCCCGCGCTGGTGTCTTCTTCGACGCACGATCTGCCGACGATCGCGGGCTTTTGGACCAACCGCGACATCGAAGCCAGAAAGGCGGCCGGACTGGCGGACGAGCAAGGATACTGGCGCCAGATCGAGGAACGCAAGCGGGAAAAACAGCGTCTGCTCGATCTGCTGCACAGCGAAAACCTGCTGCCTTACAGCTATCCACGCAACGCGGCGGAAGTGGGGCAGGTGGATGGCGATTTGCACAACGCAATCATCGGGTTTCTCGCGCAGACCGCTTCGACGCTTCTACTGCTCAACCAGGAAGACCTGACCAAAGAAACCGAGCAACAGAATCTGCCCGGCAGCACGGCGCAATATCCCAACTGGAGGCGCAAGATGAGGGTCGCGGTGGAAGAGCTCAACACGCCGGAGTGGCAGCCATATGCAGCTATGTTCCGCGACCAGCTCGCGCGGACGGGAAGGCGGAGCTGAGGCTCCGATTCGCGCTACGAGATATGATTACACAGCGATGCGCATTCTTCTATTAGCGATGATGATGAGCATGGGAACACTTGCACATGGACAAAATACAAACTACTTCCTCTACGTCGGGGTGTACGGAAAAGGCATTCCTGTCTACCGCTTCGATGCTAATAACGGGCATCTGAAACCAGAGGGACTGGCCGGGGCCATCACCAATCCTTCATGGGTCACCGTGGGGCCCCACGATCGCTATCTCTTCGCGGTCAGCGAGCTCGAAGGTAAGGCGGAAGGCGCGGTAGCGTCGTTCGCCATCGACCGGCACACGGGAAAGCTGCACGAGCTGAACAGCATGCCGTCGGGCGGAGTCGCGCCCTGCCATATCGCCGTCGATCACACCGGCAAAATGCTGTTTGTCGCGAATTACACCACAGGTGGCGTCGGCGTGTTTCCCATCGAGGCCGATGGCCGGCTCGGCTCCATGGCTTCTCTGCTGATGGAACACGGCCACAGCATCAATCCCAAGCGGCAGGAGGGCCCGCACGCGCACGAAACCCTCATTACGGCCGATAACCGCATGGCCTACGTTGCGGATCTCGGCCTGGACCACATTCGCATCTACCGCATCGATCCCGAGCACACCTCCGCCACGCCCAACGATCCTCCTTTCGTCAAGGAAGAAGCCGGATATGGGCCGCGCCACATGGCATTCGGTCCGGGAGAAAAGTACCTGTATCTTACGACGGAATTGAAATCATTCGTCACCGTCTTCAAGCGCGATCCGCATAACGGAAACCTGACCGCTATTCAAAAACTCTCAACGCTGCCGAAAGACTTCACGGGATTTAACGCCCCGGCCGAGTTAGTCATCGATCATGCCGGCAAACGCGTTTACATAACCAATCGCGGCGCCAACACGATCGCGGTTTACGACATCGACCAGGACACGGGTAAGCTGCACGAGGTGCAAAATATTTCGAGCGAGGGCGATTTTCCGCGCGGGTTCGCGCTCGATCCGAGCGGGCATTACGCCTTTGCGGGAAATCAGAAGTCGAATAACTTTGTGGTCTATCGAGTAGATCAGAACACCGGCCGCCTGACTTTCACCGGAGAGAACATTCACGTCAGCTCGCCGGTCGGCTTTGCATTTGTGCCGACGGAATAGGCGTTAAGCAAAGCCCAGAAAGACGGTCAATGCTCGAGTGACGGCCAATGTCGTTTCATCGTCGACGCGTCCGAACGGTTCACTGATTTTGCTGCGCGGAAGAGTCGAAGCCTTATCCACCATGATTTGTGAGGGTCTTTGCAAACCATTTTCCGCGGACGATTCGACATGAATACGAATCAAAGGAGCATCCACAAGTTCGCTTGTCAACGGCAGAAACGTTACGGATGGATGTTCGGCAAACAAGTTCGATTGGATCACTAGAGCTGGCCGCGGTTTGCCGTAAGTGCCCTGCAGCGTGACCGTAACCAAGTCGCCGCGCTTTACTCCCACTTCCAGCCCTGGTGGTCCGCTGTTTGTTCGAGCCAGCCCAGTATCTCCGCCTCCCCTGGACTGTTCCGGACAACCTCCGATTGACGCCGGCACTCTGCTGCAAATCCGCGCTTTCGCGTGTCGGGCACCCAAATTTGAATCGGCCGCAGCCCGGCCCTTCTTAGGGCGGTTCGATGCTTTTGTACGCGCTTGGCTACGTTGTTCTTCATGTCGTTACATGTAACATTCTATCACCAGGTGCTTTCCAGCCTCCGAACTCCACTTCAATCGCCTCGCAAATGGTGAGCGCAGTCAGATCGCGCCAGGGCTTCGTGACCACCTGCACACCGATCGGCAGCCCCTCGAATTCCGCACAGCGAACCACCGCGGCCGGCGCTCCGGCGACATTCCAGGCCATCGTATAGCTGAAACCTTCGAAATTGGTGTCGATCCGCGATTCTCCATGCCGCAGCGCGGGTTGCGTATAAACCGGACACAGAATCGCGTCGTAGCGCTGGAAAAACCGGGCCAGTTGAGCACGATAATCGTCCCACCGCGCCCAGCGCCGGGCGAACTCGGCACCGCTGGCGCGAAACGGGCGCATGCGATCGACAAAATCCGTCAGCAGCGGGTGAACGGTGGTACTGCCGTGCTCGGCCAGATAGGCGTCGATGCCATCGGCGCCGTCCGCTCCGAAAATCGCCAGTTCCAACTCGTAAGCATGTTCCACACCGGGCGGTTTCTCTTCTTCGACGGCCGCTCCCATTCGCGACAAAGATTGCGCACACCGTCGAACGGCATCCCTCACTGCCGGGATGCAGGGCGCGAAGCCGTTGTCGTCAAAAAACGCGACGCGCAGATTGCGCAGATCGGGCCCTTCCAGCAGCGGCACGGGTGGCGTCGTAAAGTCTTCTCCGTCCTCGCCGGCAAGAATCTGGATCGCAAGGCGAAGATCGGAGGCGTACCGCGCCATGGGACCGATCTGCCACAGCTGCTCGATCCAGCCGCTCGCGGGCGGAACGTGACCGGTGCGCGGCAACCGCCCGCTGGTCGGCTTGATGCTCGTAATGCCGCAAAAATGCGCGGGTAGCCGCACACTCCCCGCCGAATCGCTTCCCAAACCCAGCGGCGAACCGCACGCGGCGATCAGCGCTGCTTCCCCGCCGCTGCTTCCTCCCGACGTCCGCTCCGGATCGTATGGATTATTGGTGCGGCCAAAAATCAGGTTGTCCGATTCGAAGGAAAACAGCAGATCGGGCAGATTGGTTTTGGCGATCGGGATAGCGCCGGCCGCACGCAGCCGCCGCACCAGCGTCGCATCTTCCGCTGCCGGGGCGGCATTTGTTCTCCCCAGCGTACCCGCCGTTGTCGGAAATCCGGCCACGTCGATCGAATCTTTGATCGAGATTGGAACACCGTGTAAAGGCCCACATGCGCCGCCCGCAGCCAGCTTGCGATCGGCTGCTTCGGCTTGCCGCAGCGCGGAATCTTTAAGTGTCCGCATCACCGCGTGCATCGCTGTGTCAAGGCTCTCGATTCGCTCGAGGTGCCTCTGGACCAGTTCCACCGAAGAGATTTGGCGCGCCCGGATTTTTGCCGCCATTTCCCGCGCGCTGAGATTGAGCATCTGGTTTTTGCCGGCAGCGTTCCTTGTAGTTTTTCTTATACCTG
>JBOGMI010001036.1:0-1251 GCA_050746645.1 Bryobacteraceae bacterium
CTGGTTGGGTGGATCGTGTAGTTCCAGTCGCCGTGGAACGCGTCGCGTTGGATGTTCACCGCGGCCAGCTCCTGGTCGGTGACCTTGATCCCTTTCTCGTATTCGCCGGGATCGAGGCGGGCGTAGACCTTCAGGCCGGTGCTGGTCGTGGTCGAGCCGATCAGGTCGATGATCACCTGGAGGCTCTCCAGGGGCTTGCCGCGCCAGTTCAGGCTCACGTAGGAGAACATGCGGTGCTCGATCTTGTTCCACTTCGACGTTCCGGGCGGGAAGTGGCAGACGCGGATCGCGAGACCGAGCTCATTCGCGAGCTTCTGCAGCTCGACCTTCCACAGCCGGGTGCGGCTGGAGTTCGAACCGCCACCGTCAGCGGTGATCGTGAGGATCTGCGCCTTCGGGTAGCGCTGACGGCCGAGGTGCTGCCACCACGCGCGAATCGAGTTGACAGCGAACGCGCTCGTGTCGTTGGTCACGCCGACCGACACCATCCCCTCGTTGGCCTTGATGTCGTACACGCCGTACGGGATCGCGTGCCCGAGATCCTTGTCCTTGAAGTCGTGGCAGCGGACCTCGACCGGCTGGCCCTTGGGCTCGTACTCGCGCCCGACAGCTTTGAAATCGCCGACCAGTTCTCGCTTCTTGGCGTCGATCGAGATCGTCGGCTCACCCGCGGCAAGCGCTGCGCGAGCGATCTCGTTGATATGCCGGAACTGAGCGTCACGGTCGGGATGATCCTTGCCCTCCCTGGTCTTGCTGTTCGCGTGCAACCGGAACCCCAGTCCCCGCAACAGCTTGCCCGTCGACCGATCCGAGATCTGATGCCCGGCCGCCCCGAGCGCGTCCGCGAGCTTCTGCAAGCTCTTCGAGCACCACCGCAACGGCGAGCACGGATCCCCGCGCGTGTCCGGATCGACCAACGCCTCCAACGCCCCAAGCAGCTCTGGATCAGACTCCGTCAACCGCGGGCGCCCCGCACCCCGACCACGGACCCGCCCCGGATCAAGCCGTGTGCCCTGCGCCAACTGCGCGATCCCGCGCCGCACCGTGTCCTTACTGATCCCCGTCGCGCGCACCACCGCAGCGATCCCACCCGGGCCACACGCCGACGCCTCCGACGCCGCCCACAACCGCCGCTGGCGCTCGTTCAACTCCGGACCCAAAGCGCGATACCGCTGAGCAATCTTCGATTCATCGATCATGCCCTCGCGATACGCCGACACCCCACAACATCCTGCCACAACGCACTAATTT
>JBOGMI010001037.1:0-18677 GCA_050746645.1 Bryobacteraceae bacterium
GCAAAACGCGAAGCAGCTTCACCTGCGCCTCCAGCGGAAGCTCGCCGATTTCGTCCAGAAACAGCGTCCCGCCATCGGCCAGCTCGAATCGTCCCAGGCGGTTTTCCAACGCTCCGGTAAATGCACCCTTGCGATGCCCGAACAGCTCGCTCTCCACCAGACCCGTCGGAATAGCGCCGCAATTCAGCTTCACCAGCGGCCTCTGCTTACGCCGGCTGTGGCTGTGCAGCGCCCGCGCGATCAATTCCTTGCCGCTGCCCGTCTCCCCCAGAATCAGCACCGTCGAGCCGGTTGCCGCCACCGTTTCCACTTGCTGCAGCACGCGTACCAGAGCCGGATGCCGGCCCACAATCTCTTCGAAATTGTGCTCGGTCTGGATCTCCTCCTGCAGATACACGTTTTCGGCTTGCAGCTTTTGCCGCAGCGTCTGCACTTGCGCCAGCGCCGCTTCGAGTTCCCGCTCCGCTCTCTGGCGCTTGAGTTCCGCCGCCGCCCGGGCGGCGAAAATCTGAATCGCGCTGATCTGGCGGGCATCGTAGCGGGTCGGCCGGTCGTCACCCGCCACCAGGTGGCCGATGATCTGGCCGGAGGGGTCCAGCATCGGAACTCCTAAATAACTCTGTGATCCGCTCGCGCGAATTGCTTCGTTTTCCGGAAACACCGTCGCCAGATTCTCCGGGTAATAACAGGTTTCTCCTCGGAGCACCTTCTCGCAAGGCGTGCCCGAGACATCGAACTCGTAATTCGGCGCGAATTCGTCGTCTTTCCAAAACGCCAGCACGCGGGCATGTTTTCCGTCTTCGCACTCTGCTACAAACGCGTAATGCGCACCGAGTGCCGAGGCCATGTGCCGCACCAGGGAGGGGAAGAACTCCGCGCCCAGCGCCGATGCCGTCCCTACGACCATCGAGCGGAACATCTCTTCCGCACGATGCTGCTCCGTCACGTCCCGCACCAGCGAAATCACGCCGGCAATGTTGCCTTCCGCGTCCCAATGGGGCGCGTAGGTACAGCATTCCCAAGCCCCATGCGCGTCTGCTGCTTGGTCCGTCACCGGCACATCTTCGGCCTGGACGCGCTCGCCGTTTAATGCGCGCTTCAGCAATTGCTCCACGCGAGCCGCCCGCGGCCCGGCAAAAATCTCCAGGATATTTCTGCCGATCACTTCCTCGGCTCGCCGGCCCGTCCGCGCTTCCATCGCCCGATTGAACAGCCGGCAGCGCAAAGCGGTATCGCAGACCAGTACGCCTTCCGCAATGCTGTCCACGATCTGTTGCGCCAGCGTGCCGGGAATCGCGAGTACATTGCTCTGCTGGCGGTTCCGCATAGTGCGGCAACCATCCTAACAGGATGCTGGAGGGAAAACTCCGAAATATCGTGGCCCACTCCCTCGAAATACGAAATACCGTGGCTGGAAACCGGAACGCCGGTAGCCGTTATCGGGCCGTAACTCACTTCAATTCATGAGCTTGTCCGTGTTCCCGCTGCTTTTCTGGAATTGGTTCTCCATCTGCTTGCCGTTACTGGCGAGGAGACATTTATTCAATGTGCAAACAGGGAAACGCTCGCTCGTTCTTCAGTGGATTACTGGTTCTGGCGGTAGCCGGCGCGATGGCTCTCGCAGTGCCCCAGCGGGCTCGCGCCCAACGATTCTTTGACGGACACGATCATTATCGCGGTCCTCAATACCGAGGCCAGAATCGGCACTCCGGCGCGGTCTACGTGCTGACCGATCAGAGCGGCGGAAACTCGGTGATTGTTTACCAGAGGGCCAATGACGGAACGCTGTCTTCGTCCGGCAGCTTCCCGACCGGCGGCAAGGGTATGGGCACAGGCGCGGACCCGCTCGCATCTCAGGGAGCGCTGGTGCTTGGCAGCGGGAACCGCCTGCTGTTTGCGGTGAATGCCGGCAGCAACAATATCTCTGAATTCGCTGTGCGAGGTTTGGGTTTGCGTCTTCTGGCCAAAGTTCCCTCGGGCGGCGCCATGCCCGTGAGTATCGCCGTCGACGGTGGCTTGGTGTATGTGCTCAATGCGGGAGGAACACCGAATGTCGCAGGATTTGTACTCAGCCCGTTCAGCAATCGATTGATTCCGCTGCCGCACTCCACCCAAGCGCTGCCGGGCGGAAAGACCTCGGCGCCGGCCCAGATCGAGTTTAGTCCCGATGGCCGTGTTTTGGCGGTCAGCGAAAAGGGGACGAGCAAGATCGATACTTTTACGGTCGGAAGCGACGGGTATCTGTCCAGTCCCCAAGTCACCGCATCGAGCGGCGCCACGCCATTTGGCTTTACCTTCGTCCGCCGCAATATCTTGCTGGTATCCGAGGCGGGTCCCAACGCGCTCTCCTCCTATCGGTCGAATTGGAATGGAGGACTGGGGATCATCACTCCATCGCTACCGAACGGCCAAACCGCAACCTGCTGGGTCGTCGCCACCCCCGGCGGACGCTACGCTTACACGGGAAACGCAGGCACCAACAACATCTCCAGCTATGCCGTTTCGTGGGGTGGGGACCTCAGCCTGCTTGATCCCGCCGCGGATACAACTGCAGCCGGAAGCGCCCCAACCGATCTCGCACTCAGTTCCGGCGGGCGCTTCCTTTACGCTCGCGACGGAGGCAACGGCACGGTGAGCGAGTTTCGAGTAGAAGACGATGGCAGTCTCACGCCTTTGGGCGCGGTTGGCGGACTTCCCGCAACCACCCAAGGCATCGCCGCCCGCTGACCGCAATCCGGGGCGGACCGCCCGGTCCGCCTCGGTCCACCTCCTCGGAGGCCGGCTGCTCACTGGCTCTTTGCGGCAGATCCCGGCTATATCGCACGAACCGCAGGTCCTGCACCAAGGCTGCAGCGAGGTCAGTATGCTTCAACCCCGACGTGAGAATCGTGTCTTTGTCCGTCCAAAGAGGAGATTGCTACTTGAAATGAAAATACGCACTGTGATCCGAGCCGTCGTTCAGTAGTAGTGTGAACTCCTGGCACGTGCCCGCCATGCGTTTGGTGGTCTTCCACACGTAGATATAGGTCGTGGACCAAGGATTATAGCTGAGCCCGCGATGGCTGGCTGTGACCGCCTCCATCGCGCTACCTATTGGCGCCTCGCTATCGCAATCCACCTGCGTCACCGTGGGATAGCCATGGGCGATCACGCCGCGCCCCTGGAAGCCGCCGAGACTGAACTCGATGGGAATCGCCCGCCCGGCATTTTCCGAGTTCATCGTAGGGAGATTCGCCACGGGCGGCCGGAAACCTTGGAACGGATAAAGTGCGCGCCCGGTGATGTGGACCGGAACGATCCGCCATAGTTGGCCTTTGCTGGCCGGAACTGTGAAATCCCCATTGGAGGCTATGGCTGGGGGCTCGGAAACGATCGTCGCATCGGCGCTCGTTCCGCTCGCGCTCAGCAGCATACCGGTGGCTTTATTGATGATCGTGTAGTAATCTCCGGTTGCTGTGAGCGGCGGATTGGTGCAGTTGGCCGGTATGTCGCCGCAATTTCCAGCCGACTGGATGTCCCACTCCTGACTGGCGTCCCCGCTAATAGCCTCGGAGCCAACGCTCTCGGGGTTCTGCACGACGGAGTCTCCTGGCCCCCCATTCTGCGAATCCAGAACGTTCAAGCCGTTGGCCTGGTTCATATTGATGATCTGGAAATAGCCGTCGCCCCGGTGATCCATCGGAGCGGGGTAGATGGCCCCGTTTTCTTCGGCGTCGCCGCCTTGAGAAATGATCTGCCATTGCTGGTGGATGCCCGTAACCGCGGTATACACGCCCGTGCTCAGGGCGGCGCCGGCTGATGTAGATGCGTTCGCGACCTGCAGGACGCGCCCGTTAGCAGCATTCACAAACTTGTAGCTCAGCGTTGGGTCCAACTTTCCACCTAGTGCGAGCATTACGGGCATTGCCACGTTATCGCGAGGATCTCCGGGTGCGGTCATGGCATCGAACAATCCGACGCCACCGGTCCACCAATAATCATTCAGCGCGCTTAGCGACGAACCCCAACTGCCTGTTGCCTCGCCGGCCCACCACTCCATACCCATGTGGAGATGGTTGGGCACGCTCTTCTGGACCTTATTAAGATCGATCATCGCTTGCAACGCGAGCTTCGGAGAAGGTCCTGGGGGATCAATCCCATACCACGGGTCCTGGGGGCTCGCAGTGCCGTACTCGGATTTCAATGCGTAGGAGACGCCGTCCTCGATATTGAAGATTGGCAAGCCAAGCTGGCCGGCTTCGTTATCGAAGTTAGGCTCCGCAATCTGCTGGCCGCTTGAGTGGTACCAATCGTATTGCGCTTGTGTCGTCGGTCCGTGCCAGCCCGGATAGTAACTCTCACAGACAGCATCGAGAGGGATGCCGTTTGTCTTTGTCGCTCCATAAAAGTATGTGTAGAGGTCACGATCCCCGGTGATGTGAATGCATCTGATGGGCGGCGGCAGCGGGGGGCCAAGGAGCGCAGGGTTTGATGTATCGGACGCTGCGTCGACAATCGCCTGCATGGACGCTTTTTGAATAGCGACGAAACAGGTTCCACCTCCGTTTTTGTTGGTGTTGCAGTTTGTGCCGCTCAGGCCCGCACTGCCTGTCGAGTTGAACATGCCGCTGGTGACTTCATTTCCGATTGAAACTACATCAGGCCAAGCGCCCATTGCCCGATAGAGCTCCATCTCCTGCTTCACGTAGTTGTACATCAGACAATTCCCGGCGACGCTGCAGTCGCTGGAGGACGGCACCCCCGACAACTGCGCGAGAGTCTTACCCGCCCAGTTTCCTGGCGTGTCGGATGTGTTCCAGCCATCGTAGAACAGAGTTACGTTGACCGACATGCCCAGCTTCTTCGCCCGGACCGCCAGGTCGATCCCCGACCAGTCTGTCTCCGCGTAGTCGCCGGCGCTCCCGGCGCTCCCGGTGGCCGATGCGGGAATGATCTGGGTAGCTGGCGGAGGCGCCAAGGTGTAGTGATTGTAGGGTGCGGTTGTAATTGGGAAGCTGATGCCCCCATGTGTGACCGTGGTGTCGATGGAGGCCGGACGAACGCGAATCATGTTCAGCCCGTTGTTTTTGAAAATTTGGAGGATGTCCTGACCGGGGAGATAGGCATCGTGCCACCAGGGATATATGGAAGCATTGTTCGCGGCGACGCGGTCATACTCCGCTTTTTCTTGAAGACTCGAGTCGTTCCCGCGGAAAAACGTAGGGCGCAACAGCCACAATTGGCTTCGCCTCGGTGCCCCCCAGAGTCGCGACTCACCCAGTCGCGCTCCGGGAGAAAGAGCTGAATATGATACGCCCAGTGCAAGCTTCGTGGCAGCATTCGTAATCACGTTGTAGCCGTTCTTCACGTATGTGAGCGACCACTCTTGGCTCGGGACATTAATGCTGCAGTGGTTCTGAACCACGTACGTGATTCCCCGTGCGACGGCGCTGTCCAAACATAGGCCATTGAGGATGTTGCTGATCTTCCAGTTACCGCTGAGAGTCTTGGTGAGCGCCCATCTCTGGCTAAGATTCGTAAAGCTTCTCGTGTTGACAAGGACGTGGTCGCCAGCCCTGGTCGAGTTGTTATCCAGGTCCATTTGCAGTCCGGAGAGCTGATTAATGAGGTAATACGTCTCGCTGTTGATCGGACTTGGATCAACCGGCTCCGGGGGTTGAACGACTTGGGCCCGTACGAGCGCCACGGAGCACATGCCAATAAGACATACGACAAAGCGGGTCCACCGTACCGGGATCCGATTGCTACGATGTGGCAGACACGATTCCGCCGATCTATCACTGCCTCTGGCTGCAAAATCTGAATTTCGCATGGATTCCCTTTCTGCCTCTTCGACAACGCTGGAAGATCACGAGTGCTCTTGGAAGAAACAGGCAAATTCTATCACTTCTATGGCTTGCGTGCAGATTCGATGAAAGCTAGATTCTGTAACTTTCCAAAAATGGCACGTCCTTGCGAAGTTCGTCGTCCCCGTGCAGATGATTGGCCACCATTCGCGTCAGCCGTCCGCCAGAAGTCCGAAGCCTCGGCGAAGCGCATAATCGAACAGGCGCTGCGGCAACAGCACCTTCATGTAGGGAACCCATCGTTCATTACGGCCGGCTATGTAACGCAAATGCGGTGATCGCGCGCAGGCGATTCTCAAAATAAGACGCGCCACCTTTCTTATCGCAGCTTTCCCATATAGGCCCGAATTCGAGCTTGACAGGATTCGGTATTTCCGCAATAATAGAAGCATGAGAAGAACAAGCGGGAGGCCCTCTTTTTCGGAGCCATGCTCCGCCGATCCTGCCGCGAATTGGAAGGACATGGATACTGCTCCAAGTCGGCCACCGGCAGAGCCGATACTGACCGATGGCGTTCTGGCGGAGCTCCGTGCTCAAGGCGAGCCGGGTTGTCTACTTTGTTTCTTCGATACCTGGGATAAGGACGAATGGGACTGATGGCAAAAGCCAGAAACGAACCGGATGTGGTCCGCTACGCGGACATGTTTTCAGCGATGGGCACGGAACCGCGCCTTCGCATCATGCGCGTCTTGCTGGCCGCGCATCCTGCGGGCATGATTGCCGGCGATATTGGGGCGGAACTCGATATTCCCGCCTCTACGCTCTCTCATCATCTGGACAAGCTGAAGAATGAGGACCTAGTGAATGTGCGCCGGGAAAGCACATTCCTATGGTATTCGGCCAATACGGAAGCGCTTCAGGAACTACTCGGCTTTCTCTATGCCGAATGCTGTACCCGCAACAAGGCCATCGAGCCTCAGGCCATCGTGCAGCTCTGCAAATAGGAGCCGACATTAAGATTCGAAAGGAAAACTCATGGAACTGAAAGAAATCGTGAAAGAGAAATATGGCGAGGCGGCGCGCCGCGTCGTGAATGGCGCCAGTAACGGGTGTTGCGGCGCTTCCGCGTTGGTGGATGGAAGCTGTGATCCCATCACGTCGAATCTGTATGACCAGAGTGAGGCGGGACAGATCCCGGAAGGAGCGCTGAAAGCCTCGCTCGGCTGCGGCAATCCTACCGCCCTTGCAAAGCTCAATCCTGGCGACACCGTGCTGGACCTTGGCTCCGGCGGAGGTATCGACGTGCTGCTTTCAGCGCGGCGGGTCGGCCCTACGGGCAAAGCCTACGGCCTGGACATGACAGATGACATGCTCGCCCTGGCCCGCGAGAACCAGCGCAAGGCGGGCGTGGAAAATGTCGAGTTCCTCAAAGGAGAGATCGAGCACATCCCGCTGCCCGACAACAGCGTGGACGTGATCATCTCAAACTGCGTGATAAACCTGTCCGGCGACAAGGACCAGGTGCTGCGCGAAGCTTTTCGCGTTCTGAAGCCTGGCGGCCGGTTCGCGGTATCGGACGTGGTGCTACGCGGCGAGGTGCCCGCCGAAATTCGCCGGAACGTCGAGCTGTGGGTGGGCTGTGTGGCCGGGGCAATGCGGGATTCCGAATACACCGAGAAACTTACTAAGGCGGGCTTTGCCGACGTCGAGATCGAGCCGACGCGCATTTACGACATTGAGGATGCACGGGCGTTCCTCTCGAATCAGGGGGTAGACGTGGACGCGATCGCGCCGGCCGTCGCGGATAAATTTATGGGTGCTTTTATTCGCGCCACGAAACCGGCTGGCTGCTGCCCGCCGGGCTGTTGCTCCTAACGAAATCGTCGCAAACACAATCGAGCTTGCGCCCGAAAGCCTGCCGCAGGCGGACCGAGGTTCTTTTCAGAGGCACAAAAAATGAGCAGCGATCATGGATAAGAAACGGGTATTAATTCTTTGCACCGGCAACTCCGCCAGAAGCCAGATGGCGGAAGGCCTGCTGCGCCATGATGCCGGTAATCGGTTTGAAGTTGAGAGCGCCGGCACCAAGCCGGGCACGGTGCGCCCGGAAGCCATCGCGGTGATGCGCGAGCTTGGGATTGACATCAGCGGCCATCGCTCGAAGCATCTTGATGACTTCCAGGGCCAGCGGTTCGATTACGTCATCACGGTCTGCGATAACGCGAAGGAGAGCTGCCCTGTGTTCACTGGCGCCGTGCAGCGGCTACATCACGGCTTCGACGATCCGCCGCCGCCGTCGCATGGCTCGGAAGAAGAGCGCGTGACCATCTTTCGTCGCGTACGGGATGAACTGCGACATTACCTGAACGAATTTGCCCGAACCGAATTGCGGGAGAGTTAAATCTTTGGCGCGGCGCGACGAAATGAGGCGGCGCATTCAGGGAATAGTTGCAGTTCGCCGAAATGGTTCCCAGTGTTCCCAGTAGCGCATGCATACTGGGAACACTGCAAGTTATTGATTCTTTATGCCTGTTCCCAGTAAAGTAGAAAACTTTTAGAAGCAAGAGCGGCAGATTATGTCCGGCGGCAGCGCCAGTGTGCATGCATATGCATGTATAATGACGACATGCGGACAACCGTGGAGATGAAGCCAGAGCACCGCAGCGCCCTACTTGCCTTGGCATCACATCGCGGACACAAGGGGTTCTCCGCCGTACTTGGTGAAGCCATTGAGAGTTTCTTGCAGGGCGAAGCCGAGCGAAAAAAGCGTCGCAAAACGCTACTGTCGCTTGCCGGTTCGATTTCGAAGAAGGATCGTGAAGAGTTACTGCGTGAAACAAAAGAGCTTCGAGAGAGTTGGCGGTGATTGTCGCCGATACTGATGTCCTGATCGATTTCCTGGCCAGCGTCCAACCGGCAACCGATCAAATTGCTCAATATATTGCGGCGGATCAGCTCCAAACAACTGCTGTGAGCTGTTTCGAGCTTCTGAGTGGTGCCGGTGAAAACAAGCGCGGTCACGCAGTGCGTCAGTTGCTTGAATCGCTCAGCGTGTTGCCGCTGGACCGTGCTGCCGCCGAACACGCGGCTGATGTTCGCCGCAAACTTGAACGTACTGGCCAAAAAATAGGGATGGGTGACAGTTTGATTGCCGGTATCGCTCTCGCGCACGGCCTGCCGCTGTTTACCAGGAACAGATCTCATTTCAAGCGCGTCGAGAATCTCAAATTGGTGTAGACCGAGACGGGATTTTAGGCGAGAAGAGGAAGGACGAAAACGCCCGGAAACTGTTGAATTACAAGGGCAATACGAGCATTGGCGGCACGGGCTAAAATACCTCGCGACGGCCTCTCAACCTCTATCGCGGGATGGTTCTCGCCGCCCCGGCGGACGTGCTTTGCACCAGCGAACGTACGAATCGGACGAGCTTCGATGCGGCTGCAAGGAATGTCCCTGTCCGATCATCTAAGCGTCCGGAACCCTGAACGGTCGCTTTAACTGAAAGACTGCAGCGCCCGGCTTGGAGCGATGCAAAGGCCATTGCTGCCGAATGGGAAATCGCCTGAACCGGCACTGTCTCCCGCTGAGCCTGTCGCGAAGGAAACCCCCGCCAAACATATAAGGCATGCGATCTCCGCGTACGTCGCAGTACGCGAGGGCACGAGAATCGCTTCCGCGATATGGCGCAAGCACAAAACACTCGCGAAGCAAATCTAAAAGCGGAACACTGACGCCTTTCTTACCGCAAGGTTCTTTTCTTTGCCGAGGGCGCTACACCCTTGGCTTCACCCCTTCCGGCTGCGGCGCGTTCGCCAGCCGCTGCACTTTGCTGTTCTTGCGGCTGAAGAGGAAATAGATCGCCAGGCCGACGGCCAGCCAGATCAGAAAAACCTCCCAAGTCAGCAGGTGCAGCGAGAACATCAGCAACAAGGAAATGAGAATGCCCATGATGGGCACGAACGGCACCCAGGGTGTGCGGAAGGGGCGGGGAAGGTCCGGCTGGCGGCGGCGCAGGACCCACACTCCGGCACAGACGATGGTGAAGGCAAACAGCGTTCCGATGCTGGTGAGTTCGTCGAGCGTCGTAATCGGCAGAAATGCGGACAGAAGGGCCACGCAGACGCCGATCACGATGGTGGAAATGTGCGGCGTGCGCAGCCTGGGATGGACCTGGCCGGCCCATTTCCAGAGCAACCCGTCGTGCGCCATGGTAAAGAAGATGCGGCTTTGGCCGAGCAGCATCACCAGCATAGTCGAAGTGAGTCCGCCGATGGCGCCGATTTTCACCAGCAAGGCGCCCCACTGAACTCCAGTGACGTCCACGCCGAGTGCAATGGGATCGGCAACATTCAAACGCGTGTACGAGGCCAGCGCGGTGAGCACAAGCGCGACCAGAATATATAGAATGGTGCAGATTACCAGCGAGCCGAGAATACCGATCGGCATGTCGCGCTGCGGTCTTTTTGCCTCCTGCGCCGCGGTGGAGACGGCGTCGAAGCCGATATACGCGAAGAAGATGATGCCGGCGCCGCGCAAGACGCCGCTCCAGCCGAATTCGCCGAAGTGCCCTTTGTTCGGCGGGATGAAGGGATGCCAGTTCGTGGCGGCGAAAGACGGATGAGCGGCCAGAAACACGATGCCGATTCCCAGGAAGATCAGCAGGACCGAAACCTTCACGATGACGATCACGGTGTTGACTGTGGCGGATTCGCGGATGCCTTTGACCAGAATCGCCGTCATGATCAAAATGCCGATCAGAGCCACCAGATTGAAGTGGGAAATGGCGTGTGGGAGAACGGCCAGGTTATAGTTTCCGCCGGCCATGGCTAACGTGCTCAGCGGAACCCATAGGCCGTGATGCAGCACCAATTCGGTTCCGGGGGCATGCGAGATGGAGGGCGGGAGGTTCCAGCCAAAAGTCTGGATCAGGCTGCCCACGTAGCCGCTCCAACCAACGGCGACGGTGGCCGCGCCGAAAGCGTATTCCAATATAAGCGCCCAGCCGATGATCCAGGCCACGATCTCGCCGAGAGTGGTATAGGCGTAGCTGTAGGAGCTGCCGGAGATGGGGATGAGCGCCGCGAACTCGGCGTAGCATAGCCCGGCAAAGACGCACCCGATGCCGGCAATGATGAAGGAAAGCACCACGGCGGGACCGGCGGCGGTGGCCGCGACCGGGCCGGTCAGGACGAAGATGCCCGTGCCGATGATGGCGCCGATGCCTAAGGTGACCAGATTGAGCGCGCCGAGCGCGCGCTTCAGGCCCCCTCTTTCGCCCTCGGTTTCGCGCAGCAGCTCGTTGAGGTTCTTCTTAGCAAGAGGATGGAAGGTCATAAACAGCTTATGGAGTTGCTCTATTTTATATTGACTGCATGCGGAGCATGCTTCGGCTTCTGGGCCGACACCTCCCTAACGGGTCGGGGCTCGGTTGGGCGTTGCCAAGGTACATTGAAAATATTATGCGGTTGCAGGGGTATCGAGGTTTCTATTTGAAGCCGAATAGAGAATAGGATCAAGTAGAGGAATGCCCGACGATAATCTTTGGTTCGATGTATCGGTCCCGTTGACGACCGGAATGGCGCACTGGCCAGGCGACCCTGAGCCAACCTTTGAAAGGATCTCCGAAATCGAGCACGGCGCCAGCTCCAATGTGACCCTGTGCCGCATGACGGCGCACAGTGGTACGCACATGGACGCCCCAGTACATTTTCTGTCCGGCGAGAAGGGCATCGATGCGTTTCCACCCAGCGTGGGAATCGGCAGAGCGCGTGTTTTGAGTATTCCCGCCTCCTGTCCGGTGGTCACACGCGCGGAACTGGAGCAGCTAGACATCCAGGCCGGAGAGCGCATTTTGCTAAAGACCAGAAACTCGCTCTGGCGATGGGATAAGAGCGACTTCCAGGAGAGCTATGTTGGCATCGACGCTTCGGCGGCACAGTTCTTGGTGGATGCCGGCGTCATTTTGGTGGGCGTCGATTACCTTTCGGTCGGAGTTTTCCAGGGAGACGGGCACGACACGCACCGGATTCTTCTCTCGGCGGGAGTCTGGATTGTAGAAGGCCTCGAGCTTTCCGAAATCGCCGAAGGGGACTACGATTTGGTTTGTTTACCGCTGCGGATTCAGGGCAGCGACGGATCGCCGGCAAGAGTGGTGTTGCGGCCGCGCTGATTTACCAGATCAGCTTCAACGCAAGCTGCACAATTCGCGGCGCGCGCGCGCTGGCGCGTCCGAATTGAGAGGGATCGAAATATTGGACGGCCGCGGGTGTGGCGATGGAACTGGCCAGCGAAGAGCCGCCGAAGGCGAATTGTGCGTGATTGAAGGCGTTGAACAGTTCGCCGCGGAACTGCGCATGCACGCGCTCGGTTATGGGGATATTCTTCAGGATTCCCAAATCGAAATTACTCAAGCCCGGCCCATGAAAGGCATTGCGCGCGAGCGTCCCCAGCGTACCAAACGGCGGTGCGGTGAAATTTTGGGGCGTTAGGTAAATGCCGCCCGATCGGCGGATGTCCAAGGTAACCGGCGGCCCGGTCATGTTGGGCAAAACGGGAACCGAACCGCCGCGAAAAGACGTGTCCACGCCCATTTCGATCGAATACGGCGGCCCGGCTTCGAAAGTGGCGATGCCGGTAGATTCCCAGCCGCTCAGCAGCCATTTCCAATGCGACCTCGGCCCGGGCAGATCGTAGACCCAGCTTGCGACGAACCGCTGCGGATGGTCGTAATCCGCGTAGCTTTTCGCGATGGCCAGACCGCTAACTGTTCCGGGCGGCTCTTGCTCGGCCGATTCCCAGTCGAGCGCTTTCGACCAGGTATAAACCGCCGAAAAGTTCAGCCGTTTCCCAAAGCGCCCCTCTGCTTTGAGATTCAGCGCATCGTACCAGGACGGAGCGATATTTTTCACGTATTGGTAATTCAGCCCGGCGTTGGAGAACGGAGAGCGCTCTAACGCCAGCGTGCTGTTGAGCGCCGGATTCACTTTGAGCACAGCTAATTCCTGCGCGTCGGGGAGCGGAGGCGTGTCGATCAAAATGCTGAGCGGATTGTCGATACCGTAATTGCCCAGATACTCGGCTGCAAACAGCAAATGATTCGAAACCTGCCGCTCGATGCTGAAAGCCCACTCATACAGCCGCGGATCGCGGTTGCGTGGATCGTCCCCTTCGTCGGCCACGCCCGATGGCGTCTGCGAGGGAAAGAACTGGCTGTCCTGCAGAGGCCGGCCGAGCGGAACCGAAGGCGGCAAATTGAGCACGACGGCTTCGAAAGAAAACGGCGGAGAAGTCATCTCCTGCGCCACCGAATTAGCGTCGGGAAGCGCATAGTAAATACCGAAGCCGCCTCGGATGGCGGTTTTGTTGCTATTGAACGGACGGTAGGCCAAGCCCACGCGCGGCTGGAAATCGCGCCAGGAGGGATCGATAATAGAATCGCGAATCAGCGGCGCTCCCGTGCCCTTCACGACGCCGGTTCCAGGCAGGTAGTAATCGGGACTGCCCGCGAGCAAAAAGCGCCCGCCCATCGCCTGGCTCGCCGGGCCGGTGTCGAGCGTTCCCAACCGGTTGAGCTGCGAGTTGCTGTCGCGCCAGCGCTGCGGAAATTCGTAACGCAGCCCAGCGTTCAAAGTGAGGCGCCGCGAAACTCGCCACTGGTCCTGGACATAGCCAGCATAGACGGATCGCTCCACCATTTGTGCTCTCCCGGTTCCTTGAAACGTCACGCCCTCAAAGGGCACGCCGGTCAGAAAGTCGGCGAAACTGTTGCCGGTAAAGCCGAGCACGCCGGGCAGACCGTCCGCATAAATGAAAAACGCGTTCAGGTTGACCGTATCCCAGAAATGCGCGCGAATCAGCTCGAATCCGGCTTCGAAATTGTGCGCCCCGTATGTGTAGCTGAAGTTGTCGCTGAAATCCCACGAATCCTCCGCGGAGAAATTGCGGTCGGAGATTTCGCCGTTGCCGAACATTTGTGGATACCCGACAAAGTCCAGCGTGGGATAGAGCGAGGACAGACTGGTGGGCGTGTTCTGGAACGTAAAGGCGCCGTTTGCGCTCTGCTGCTGCTGGAAGCCGGCTTCGAGCCGCGTGTAGCCCAGCCGAATCTCGTTCAATGCATCGGGACCGAAGGCATGGGTCTCGTTCAAGGCGGCGAAATAGGCGTGGGTGGGCGCAACCAGGGCCGAGACCGGGTTGGGAGAAGCAACGAACGTTTGCAACGACGGCTCTACCTGGAAATCGCCGAAGATACTGTCCCGGCGGCCGATGCGATCGTCGATGCGGCCGAGGAATTGGTTGTCGCGTACATGGCTGGGCGCTTCGCCGACATAGTTGAAACCAAGGCCGCCTGCCTGGCACGCCAGGCAATTCGCCGGAAGAAAACCGCCTACGGAAATAAATTTCCCGGCGAACGCGGAAACGCGCGAATCCGGGATGCGGTTGCCAGGGAAGGGCTGCAAGGTTGCAGGATCGGCGACCGGCGCGAAATTCCGGAACGCGGCGCCGCTCAGCGGATTCACGCCGGAAAAATCGCCGGCGAGCATCGCGGCGGTCGGTTCCAGCATGCTAACTTGGGAAACCGTGTGGGAGCGCGTGAATTGCAGATTCAGAAAAAAGAACGCGTGATCTTTTTCGATCGGGCCGCCGAGGGAGCCGCCGAATTGGTTGTAGCGTAATTGATCCGCAGTTGTTTGGAAACCCGGCGCGACGATGTTGCGTTCGAAAAATGGATGCGCATCGAGCACGTTGTTGCGAAAGAAGTCGTAAGCCGTGCCGTGAAATGCATTGGTTCCGGAGCGTAGAGCCAGATTGACTGAAGAGATGGAACTTTGAGACGCGGGAGCAAGCTGGGTGATGGCGCGGAACTCCCGCACCGCGTCCACGCCGGGCACAACGCTCGCCGACGGGAGATTCTGGCTATTGATGTCGATGCCATCCAAGCGGAAAACCGTATATCCGGCGCGGCCGCCGGCCAAGGCCGGACGCTCCGGAGTGGTAAACCGCGCGCCCGGCTTGACGCCGGTCTCCGAGCCGGCCGTCAGCGTCAATAACGAATAAACGTTGCGCCCGTTGAGCGGCAATTGCGTGATCTGGCGCGCGTCGACGAGCTGGCCGATTTCGGCGGTGTCGGTCTCGACCAGCGGCGTGGACGAGACGACTTTCACTTGAGCCCGGAAAGAGGCCAGCTCCAGTGTGGCATCCTGCCGCAGCACGGTCGCGACATGAACTTCAATCCCTTTGACGCGCAGCTTACTGAACGAAGCAGCGCTAAAGGTGACGGTGTAGGTTCCGCCCGGAAGATGACTGAACGCGTAATCGCCGTCGGAATTAGAAGTTTGCGAGTAGGCAATTCCGGTTTGCCCGGACAGGGCGGCAATCGCGGCGCCGGAAACGATGCCGCCCGAGGGATCGTGAACCGTCCCGATCAAAGAACCGAATGCTTGCGCGCCCGCGGTACCGGCGGCGCACAGCAGAAGGATCGCAGCGCCAATTTGAGTCCTCAAGTTTAGCCCGTAAACCGAACACCTGATCTGATTCAATCAAATAATGGATAGAATGTCCATTAAATGAAAGAGACGGCGCGTGAACGTCCCCCCCGTAGCAGCGGAGAATAAACCGCCAGCTGGAATCGCGCGAGGCTGGCCTGCCGCTTGGGCTCCCGCTCGTTTCACCTCTACCGGGCTCATTTCCAGAATGCGGCGCACGGCGCTGCGCTGCGCACTCTCGTTTCTTTGGCTGGCGATCCCAGCCATCGTTACGGAGTTTCTGCTTCCCGACCATGGTTTGCTGCCTGTCATCAGCGCTTCGTATGTGCTTGCCGTATCGGCCGCGGCCTGGTCCGGCGGCGCGCTGGCCGGGATTCTGGTAAGCTGCGCGACCATTCCGGTGCTGACGCTCGTAGCCAGCAAGGGAAGCCAAGCCCTGCCGCCTCACTTCGATCCGGTTGGCCTCGGCGTCCTGTTTTTTATCTCGTTCCTGGTGGCGAGCGTTGCCGGCAATCGGAAGCGCTTCGAAAAAGTGCTGCGTACCGCCAACGAGCAGCTCGAAGGCCGGGTCCGCGAGCGAACCGCCGAATTGCAACAAGCCAACGCCGCTCTGCTCCAAGCCAACGAGAATCTGCGCCGCGCCAATAGCGATTTACAGCAATTCGCCTTCTCCGCTTCGCACGATTTGCAGGAACCTCTCCGAACCGTTTCCATTTATAGCCAGCTCCTCGGGCGGCGCTACGGATCGCAGCTCGACACGGCGGGGCAGACGTTTTTGGAGTATCTGACCACAGCCGCTAAACGCATGGCGTCGCTGATTCAGGATTTACTGACCTACACGCGAACCGGCGAGGAGGGAGAGCCGGTGTGCGAAACCGCGGAAGCCGCCCAGGCGCTCGCATGCGCGCTCGAAAGCCTCTCCGCCTCCATTCAGGAAAACTCGGCCGAGATCGCTCACGGCGATTTGCCGGCCGTGAAGATGCGCGGCGTACACTTGCAGCAGATTTTCCAAAACGTGATCGGAAATGCGATTAAATACCGGAGCACCGAGCCGCCTCGAATTTATGTATCCTGTCAGCAGCAAGAGAGTAAGTGGGTGTTCTCGGTGCGTGATAACGGAATCGGCATCGATCCTGCTTACAAGGAGCGTATCTTTGGAATTTTCAAACGTCTGCACACAGCCGATCAATACTCCGGCACTGGTATCGGCTTGGCTATTTGCAAGCGCATCGTCGAACGATACGGAGGCGGCATCTGGGTCGAATCCGAAGCGGGAGCCGGTGCAACGTTTTTCTTCGCCGTCCCCGTCTGAAGCGGGTTCCGTCGGCGCGAGGATCGTTTTGTTGGTCGAGGACAATCCCGCCGACGTCTTTCTTGTGCAGGAGGCGATCGAGCGGCACACCACCGGCGTGGAACTGCTGGAAATTCGGGACGGGGAAGCGGCGATTCGTCTAATCGACCAGGCGGATGCGGGCGAAACGCCCTGCCCCGCGCTGATCCTTCTGGATCTGAACCTGCCCACCAAGACCGGCGGGGAAGTTCTGGCCCGCATTCGCGCCAGTAAGCGCTGCGGCAAGGTGCCTGTGGTGGTGGTCACCTCCTCGGATTCGCTGCTCGATCATGCTTGTGCCGACGCGTTAGGGGCCGACTGCTACTTCCACAAACCGGCGGACTACGACGAGTACATGCAACTGGGAGCAATCGTTCGGAAATTCTTACAGGGTTCCGAACCGCGCGGATAGCAGGCGGTTAGGAGTTACAATTGTGAAGCCGGAGGAGGCTGCATGGCATTATCTACAAAAGTACGGAAAAGCGGAAATGTCGCGATCATCGATCTGAAAGGGCGCATCACGCTCGGTGAGGATACGGGAATGTTGCGCGAAGAACTGCGCAAAGTGCTCGGACAGGGCGAGAAGAATATTCTGTTGAACATGCGCGACGTCAGCTACGTGGACAGCGCGGGATTGGGTGAACTGGTGGGTGCCTATACTACGGCCACCAACCAGGGCGGCGCCGTGAAACTGCTGAATCTTCAGGGCAAAATGAGGGACCTGATGCAGATCACCAAGCTGCACACCATTTTTCCCGCCTTCGACGACGAGCAGGCGGCGGTGAAAAGCTTCGGCACAGCGGCGGCGGTTTAGGACCGAGCGGAGCAAAACGTGGCGCACGCACTCTGCGTGCCGCGTCGAGACTCATCTCGACGCTGTCTTCGGTTGTGGCGCGCTGATTTTTCGCCACGGCCCCACCCGCCCACTCACGTGCCGATCCGCCGGATGCGGAAATCCTCCACGTTCGGCATCCGCACCACTTTGCACATTTCAAACAAACGCGAGCGGGCGCGCTCGCCGATGCGCTCTTCGAGCGTAATGCGATAAGACCGCCCGCCGGGCAGACCCGATTTCTGGAGAAGGGAGCTACCCATGTCGGCGTCCGCCAGATTCGTCGTCGCGATCATGGCCTTCCGATGGTTATACCGATACGTGACGATCGCCGTTACCGTATCCTCCACCCAGTCCGTCACACGGTGGGCGCCCAAATCGTCGAGCAAGAGAATTTCGGCATCGAGTGCGGAGCGGTAGGCCTCGCGGTTGCTTGCCCCCAGCGCTTCGTTATACCCGGCGCGGATGCGCTCGAGCAGATTCTGATAATCGAAGAAAATGCCTTCATGTCCGCGCGCCATCAACTGGCGCAAAGCGGCGACGGCCAGATGCGTTTTCCCGGTTCCCGGAGGGCCGGCGAGCAGCAATCCAGGCTTGGGATTTTCCGGGAAATTGCGCGCGTAGGCGGCTACCGCGAGCATGACGTCGGCCAAGCCGCGCTGCGCGGTTGGATTGTCCTGCGGCAGATGGAAAGTTTCAAAGGATGCCGGGGCGTAGTTCGGCGGAATCTGCGCGCGGGTTTCCAGCTCCGAAACACGCCACTCCTCCACGCAGCTACAGCGCTCGGCCGCGGAGATGCCTTCGCGTTCGCAGACGACCCAACCGGTTCCGCCGCACAGTTTGCAATCGGACTTCGACATAAAATTCCGCCGCCGCTACTCGATCGCGATCAGCGTTTCGCCCGCCGCCACGGTAGCGCCTTCGCGGGTATGAATCCTGGTGACAGTGCCGGCCTTGGGCGATTTCATCTCATTCTGCATCTTCATCGCTTCCACCACAATGACACCTTGATCCACCTCCACGCGATCGCCCGGCGCCACCAGCAGCCGGATCACTTTGCCCGGCATCTGCGCGCGGACCTCGACCGGGCCGGTAACCGTAGCCCGTTTGTTTTGAGCCGCGCGGTCTCGGGTGTCGCCTAGCGAGATGGCGCGGCGCTCGCAGCCGGTCCAGACTTCGAGTTCTTCGCCGTTCGGGGCGACATGCACGGTGAAGCTGCGTGCGCCGAGCAGAACGGAAAACAC
>JBOGMI010001038.1:0-17031 GCA_050746645.1 Bryobacteraceae bacterium
GAGAGCACGGCGATGGCGAGCCTCGGCCCGATGCCGGAGACGGAGATCAAGCGCTCAAACAAGGCCTTTTCGTCGGCGGTGGAGAAGCCGAACAGCGACAAAGCGTCCTCGCGGACGTGCGTGTGGATGCGCAACGAGACGACCATGCCTGGATCCGGCAGCGCGGTATAGGTCGAGATCGGGATCTGCACCTCGTACCCGACACCGGAGGCTTCTACGACGACCTGGTTCGGATGCTTTTCAAGGACAGTACCGCGCAAATGGGCAATCATACGGCTGGATGAACCATTATCGGCCCATGAGTGTACGGTAAACTTACTTTGTGGATCGGGTAGAGGAGATCGAAGCGGCAATCGACAGCCTGCCTCCCGAAGAATTTCTGCGCCTTTCCCAATGGTTCCGCGCGCGCGACGAGGCGCTTTGGGACCGGCAGTTGGACAGTGACTCTGCTGCGGGCCGGCTGGATTTTCTCTTTGAGGAAGGCCAGGAGGAAAACACCAAGGGTTCCCTTCGAGACTGGCTGGCATCGCATTGAGATCCGTCGCGACCCGAAGATTCTGGAGCCAATTGCATGCGCTCCCAGTCGATCTTCAAAAATTGGCGGTTAAGAACTATCTCTTGTGGAAGGAGAACCCGAGCCATCCCTCGCTTCATTTCCGGCGCTTGAGGGGAGTGGCGACCGGTTCACGATCCGCATCGGCGACCATCACCGCGCACTCGGCAGGCTCACCGCTGGAACAATCACCTGGGTTTGGATTGGTACTCATGCGGAGTACGATCAACTCATTCGTACAGATTTGCGGTAAATACCGGGCCCGCTCACTCATGCCGCAGCGCCAGCATCGGGTCGAGGCGCGCGGCGTGGCGCGCGGGGACATAGACAGCAAGCGGCGCAATCGCGCCGAGCGCGAGAACAACGCCGGCAAACGTTACGGAATCGTCGGGCGCTACGCCGAATAGCAACTTGCTTAACAGGCGCGTGACGGCAAACGAAACGGCGAGGCCAAGCGCGATGCCAATGGCAAGCATGCGCAAGCCTTGCGTGAGCACCAATCGCAGCACTTGCGCCGGCTGCGCACCGAGCGCCATGCGGATGCCGATTTCTTGGACGCGCAAGGCTTACTTCCCCGGTGCTAACAGAACCGCGAGCGTGAGCGAGCGGGCCTCCCCTGAGCCTAGTAAATATTCACCCAGGCGAAAGCGCTGCCGGTGTAGACGCAGACCTGCAAATCGTCTTTCGAGCTGCCGTTGTCGAGGAACCAGAGGGTGCCGCGAGTGCTGGAGCTGCAGGCGGGCTGCGGATCCGTGGTGAGCAGCGAGATGCCGTCCGTCATGGTGTTGAATCCGGTGAATGTATTAGCTACGCCGAGCTGGGGCACAACAGCGGGATTGATGTCGAGCGAGCCATTGGTAATCTGCAGGGCCCCGGAGCCGCCGAGATTCAGCATCTGCGTCCAGACGTTTGCAGACGAACAGGTGTAAAGCTGCTGCCCGGCTGGTTGATCGGTAGCGAAATATAAGGCCCCGGCAGTGCAGGTGAGCGGCATCAAGGCCAGCGTCCCCGCCGGCACAGCCAGATTTCCGGCACCGATGGACGCCGTCGAGACCGCGGTGATTTGGCCGAATGCATTCACCGTGATTACCGGGACCTGAGTTGCACTTCCGAATGTGCCGGGATTGGCATTCACGGATGAAAGTCCGAGGTTGGTGCTGGAAGAGCCCGGATCGTCGGTCAGCGAAAAAGAGCTCGAAAAGTTGAGCTTCGGCTCTGCCGGCGCTGCCGTGGTATTGGCCAGCAGGGTTTGATAATAGGAGGAACCCGGCGCGCCCGATTCCAGGGTCCATATATTCGTTGCGGTGCACACGTATAGGTTCTGGCCGGGGGTTGCGGCGATATTCAAGAACATCTGTCCTTGCGAACAGGTAGCCGGCACCGTGGCGCCGGTCTGGACCGGGCTGGTCGATTGCGCTCCGGTGAAATTGATGTTGCGGCTCTGCGTGCCCAGGTTAATCAGCGTCTGGCCATAGCCGGCGCAGGCCAGGGCCGTGGCCAACGCCGCGAACCGCAGGACCGATTCTAAAGTATGTCGATTCATTCGATTGACTCCCTAGCGACTGGCGCTACTCACGGTCAAAATGTATCCGCGAGAGCGCGGACGTTAGGCAAGAGCGCCGCTGGAGACTGCGCTCACAAAAGGGTGGAACCGATTGGAAACACAGCTACTTCCATTGAATCGAATGCAAATTGAGAAGAGTTGTGACTACCTGTGGGCCAGACCATCGGTTTGCATGGTCTGCCAGTTCGACGAACGGCAAAAAGCGAATCGCCCCCACCTACTCGAAATTGGTCACGCCCTGAAAACCGTGCTTGGCCTGCCGCAGCAGCGGCTCTCCACCCATGAGCGCCAGCACGCGGGTGCAGCCAGTCGATGGAGCGGCGCGCCACATCTTCGGTCATGCCCTTGCTGAACAAGCTCCTCGGCTAGGTAGAGACCACCCGTTCGGTTCCTCCATAGAATTTCAGCGGAACACGTTCGTAACAGAGGCGCGACTTGTGCAACTTTCATCGAAACTTCAACTTTTATGATAAAATTTTCGCCTGAAGACTTTCGCTACTTTTCTCATTGCTCTTGCCACAGCGGCCCTGCCCGCCTTTAGCCAAACCGGCCGCCAGTACACGGTTTCTGTAGATCTTACGGGAGCGCCGCGTAAGTTCATCCGCGCGAACATGACCCTTCCGGTCCAGCCCGGGCCGCTGACCTTGGTCTACCCCGAATGGATCCCCGGCGAGCATGGGCCGACCGGCCCCATCTCGAATGTGGTCGGCATTCGGTTCACCGCCAACGGAAATCCGGTTCGCTGGCAGCGGGACAGCGTCGATATGTATGCGTTTCACCTGACGATTCCCGCGGGCGTGAGCACGCTCGATGCGCGCGTCGATTTTCTCGCCACCGCTCCGCCAGCCGGCTTCACCGCCGGTTCGTCTACCAGCCCGAACCTGGCGGTTTTGAATTGGAACGAGTACGTGCTCTATCCGGCGCATACGTCCTCGCACAAGGTCGTTTTTCAGCCCTCGGTCACGCTGCCGCAGGGCTGGAAATTCGGCACCGCGCTCACTGAGACAACGAGGCAAGGCAACACGATTCATTTCAAAGCCGTGCCGCTGAACATGCTGGTGGATTCGCCGCTGCTCGCCGGCCGCTTCTTTCGCGAGATTCCGTTGGCGCCCGAAATCACACCCAAGCATTATCTGGATATCGCCGCCGACGGGCCGGAAGACCTGGACGCCAGCAAGAAGCAGATCGCCGCTTTTAGCAACCTGATACGCGAAACCGGCCCGCTCTATAAGTCGCGCCATTATCACAGCTATCATTTCCTGCTGACGCTTAGCGATAGCGTTTCTCATTTTGGTCTGGAACATCATCAATCGAGCGACGACCGGGTAAGTGCCCAAATGCTGATCGATCCTGATCTCTACATGCTGGACGGCGACCTCCTGCCGCACGAATTTACCCATTCCTGGAATGGTAAGTACCGCCGGCCGGCCGGTCTCTATACAACTAATTTCCAGCAGCCTATGAAAGGTAATCTGCTTTGGGTTTATGAAGGTATGACCCAGTACCTGGGAGACGTCCTCGCCGCGCGCAGCGGGATCTGGACATCCAAGGAGTACCGCACCATGCTCGCCGCCTCGGCTGCTTTTCTGGATCACCGCCCCGGCCGCACCTGGCGCGATCTTGAAGATACCGCTGTCGCCGCGCAGATCCTCTATAGCACCGGCAGTGAGTGGGATAACTGGAGACGCAGCGTCGATTACTATCCCGAAGGCGAGCTGATCTGGCTGGACGCCGATACCACCATTCGCCGCTTATCGAAAGGGAAGCGCTCACTCAATGATTTCTGCGCGCGATTTCTGGGGCTTAACGGAAATACCGGGCCGATCACCATCACTTACACTTTCGACGACCTGGTGAAGGCGCTCAATGCCGTCCAGCCTTACGACTGGGCCAAATTCTTTCATCAGCGGCTAACTTCGCTGTCGCCGCACGCGCCTCTCGATGGCATTACCAACGGCGGTTATCGGATCGAATGCACGAGCAAGCCGAACCGGTTCATTAAGGCGGAGGAATCGAGAGTGGATGGCGTGAACGCCTGGTACTCGCTCGGATTCCGCATGGGCAGAGACCACAAAGTTACGGATGTGCTGGTCGGCTCGCCCGCGGACAAGGCCGGCATGGCCCCGGGAATGAAAATCGTGGCGGTCAATGGGCGCGCGGCCGACGACGATCTGCTGCACGATGCCATCGCTGATACGGCGAAGAAGCGAAATTCGGTGAAATTGATCGTGGAAAGCGCGGGCTATTTCCGCATCATCACGGTCGATTACACCGGCGGTGAAAAATACCCGCATCTGGTGCGCGAGGCGAATAAGCCCGACCTGTTGGATAACATTTTGAAGCCGCTCGCCAAACATCCGGCTGCAAAGACATAGAGCGCCCACGCACGGGCGAACAGAACCCCGACCATCAGGGAGGGGTAGCTGTCCCCGATTCTCGCTACTCTGTAGACTGTAAGATGCAAATCGTTACCATCGACCCGTGGCCGGCCGAAGCGGCCGCCGATTACCGCCCGGTACTCGAGGCCGGAAACGTGATCTTTTTCCCGGGCACGCCGTTCCCGCTGCCGCAGGACGCGAAAGATTTTCTGCGCAATCTGGATTTTTCCGGCGGTGCAATTCACAAAAATATCGCCTACCGTCCCGCCGGCGATCGCGTCACCGGCATCGATTCCAATCACCCCAGTTACGAACGCCTACGCGAAGTCCTCGGAAACTATTCCCGAACGGTCGCGCAATTCACCGGCGAGCTTCTGCCCGAATATGCGCGCTCGTGGAAGCTGGATTACGCCAGCTTTCGTCCGATCGAGGAAGAAAACCGCAATCTGCCTCTGAATAAGCGCAACGACCTGATCCACACCGACGCATTCCCCTCGCGCCCCACCAACGGCAATCTCATCATGCGCGTGTTCACCAATATCCATCCGGCGAAAACGCGGAATTGGGTGACCACGGATCCGTTCCGCGCGGTGGCCGAACGCTACGCCCGCGATGCCGGCCTGGAGAAAATCGCCGCGGCCCGCTCCCTCCATACACCGGCCCGCCTGCTCCGTGGCCTGGGGCTTCCGATTGTGCCGCGCTCTCCGTATGACCGCTTCATGCTGCGCTTCCATGAATACTTGAAGCGCAATGTGGATTTTCAGGCGAACTGCGCCAAATACAAATTCGATTTCCCGCCCGGTTCCACCTGGCTCACGTTTACCGACGTGCTGCCGCACTCCGTCCATTCCGGCCAGCACGCGCTCGAACAGACGTTCATCATCGACCGCCATTCGCTTTCGGATATCTCCAGTGCGCCGCTATCGATCCTGGAGCGCCTCTGCGGACGTCCTCTTGTCCGCAACTAAATGTCGTAATACAACGCGAATTCGTAGGGATGGGGGCGAAGGCGGACCGCCTCGGCTTCGTTTTTTCGCTTGTAGTCGATGAACGTTTCGATCAGTTCCTCGGAAAAAACATCGCCCTTGGTTAGAAACCCGTGATCTTCTTCGAGGCAGGAGAGCGCTTCGTCAAGCGTGGCGGGCATGGAGGGCACTTTCCGGAGTTCTTCAGGTGAAAGATCGTAGATGTCCTTGTCAAGCGGCTCGCCGGGATCGATTTTATTGACCACTCCATCTAACCCCGCCATCATCATGCCGGCGAAGGCAAGATACGGATTCGCGGACGGATCGGGCGGACGAAACTCGATGCGCTTCGACTTGGGACTACTCGAATACATGGGAATGCGGACCGCGGCGGAGCGATTGCGGCGCGAATAGGCGAGGTTGACAGGCGCTTCGTAGCCGGGCACCAGGCGTTTGTAACTGTTTGTCGTCGGCGCAATCAGGGCCGAAAGGGCGCGGGCATGCCGCAGCAGGCCGCCGATATACCACAGCGCGGTCTGGCTGAGTCCGGCATAATTGTCTCCGGCGAACAGCGGTTCGCTGCCAGACCAGAGGCTCTGGTGAGTGTGCATGCCGTTGCCGTTATCGCCGAAGATCGGCTTAGGCATGAAGGTCACCGTCTTTCCATGTTGATAGGCGACATTGCGGACAATATATTTGTAAGCCATCATGTTGTCCGCCGACTTCACCAGCGTGTCGAACCTCTGATCGATTTCGCACTGGCCGCCGGTGGCAACTTCATGATGATGGCATTCGATAGAGAGACCGCATTCGGCCATAATCGAGACCATTTCGCTGCGCAGGTCCTGATAATGATCGGTGGGCGGAACCGGAAAGTAGCCCTCTTTGTAGCGCGGCCGGTAGCCAAGGTTGTTATGTTCGCGGCTGGAATTCCAGCGGCCTTCTTCGGCATCGATAAAGTAGAAACCGCTGTGCTGGTTCTGGTCGAAGCGGATGTTGTCGAAGATGAAGAACTCGGCTTCGGCGCCGAAATAAGCGGTATCGGCAACACCGCTATTTTTCAGGTGCAGCTCCGATTTTTTCGCAATCCAGCGCGGGTCGCGGTCATAATGCTGGCGGGTGATGGGATCGACGATATCGCCCAGCATCACCAGCGTCCGGGTTTCGCCAAACGGATCCATGAAAGCGGTCGAAGGATCGGGAAGGATCAGCATGTCGCTCTCGTTGATCGCGGCCCAGCCGCGAATGCTCGAACCGTCAATGCCGAAGCCGTCTTCGAAGGAAGATTCGTCGAGCATGGCAATCGGATAGGTAATATGCTGGCTCAGTCCGGGCAGATCGGTAAAGCGCAAATCCACTTGCCGGGCGTCATTTTTCTTGGCAAATTCAAGTGCCTCTTTGGCGGTCATGCGATTCTCCAGGTATAACGGGTATGAATGCTAGTCTGGCATGAAGCAAATTTCGTATCTCTCCGCTACTGCGCTAAAATAGTATTGCCTTCCTGTTTTTCCCCATGATTTCAGTCAGCAATATAAGCATGCGCTACGGCGGCAAAATTTTGTTCGAGGAGGTCTCGACGGCGTTTCTCCCTGCCCGCCGCTACGGTTTGACCGGCCCGAACGGTGCCGGAAAATCCACTTTTATGAACCTGCTCTCGGGAGAGTTGGAGCCGCAAAAAGGCACGGTGGCTCGCCCCCGAAAAATCGGGGTTCTGCGCCAGGACCAGTTCGCCTTCGATGCGTTCCGCGTCATCGACACGGTCATTATGGGCAATAAACCGCTCTGGGGCGCACTCGAAGAACGGGAGGCGCTGTATAGCAAACCCGAACTGACAGACCAGGACGGCATGCGGCTCGGCGAACTCGAAGGCATTGTCGCCGAAGAAGACGGCTACTCGGCCGAAAGCAGCGCCGCGGTGCTGCTCGATGGACTGGATATTCCCGAGCCGCTGCACGAACGCAAAATGAGCGAACTGCAAGGCGGCCAGAAAGTGCGGGTGCTGCTGACGCAGGCGCTGTTTGGAAACCCCCAGGCGCTGCTGCTCGACGAGCCGACCAACTATCTCGATCTGGAATCGATTCACTGGCTGCAGAATTTCCTCACCCATTACGAGGGTGCGCTGATCGTCATTTCGCACGACCGTCACTTTCTGAACAGCGTTTCGACGCACACCGCGGATATCGATTATCAGACGATCATTACTTATCCGGGCGGGTACGACGACATGGTTCTGCAGAAAACGCAGGTTCGTGCGCGGATCGAGGCTGAAAACGCGCAGCGCGAAAAGAAGATCGCGCAGTTGAACGACTTCATCGCGCGGTTTTCCGCCGGAACCCGCGCCAGCCAGGTCACTTCGCGCAAGAAAGAGGTTGAGCGCCTGCAAACCACCGAACTGGCGCGCTCCAATATCGCGCGGCCGTACATACGCTTCGAAATGAAGCGCCCCTCCGGCCGGCATGCGCTCGAATTCGCGGATGTCACCAAGGGCTACGGCGGCCCGCCGGTGATTGACGGCTTTTCCGGCGCCGTGCAGCGCGGTGAGAAGGTCGCGCTGATGGGCCGTAACGGTGCGGGGAAAACCACGCTGCTGAATGCGCTGCTCGCCAACGCGCCCGGCGTTGACGATCCCAATACCGGACTCGATTCCGGAATTGTGACCTGGGGCCACGAAGTGCAGATCGGCTATTTCGCCCAGGACCATCGCAGCACGATCCGCAACGGGACGACGATTTCCGCATGGCTTCACGAATTCGATCCCAAAGCTGCCAAAGAAGAAATTCGCGGGCTGCTCGGCCAAATGTTATTCAGCGGCGAAGAGGGATTGAAGCCGACCGATGCGCTCTCGGGCGGCGAAGCGGCGCGCCTGATTTTCTGTAAGCTGATGCTGCAAAAGCCGAACCTTCTCGTGCTGGACGAGCCGACCAATCATCTCGATTTGGAATCGATTAGCGCCCTCAACGCCGCGCTGCGAAAGTTCGAGGGCACGGTCTTGCTGGTCACGCACGACGAAGACCTCGTCCAGGATGTCGCGACCCGCATCTGGCGTTTCGAGAACGGAACCATCGAAGATTTCCTTGGCGCCTACGAAGAGCTCGGCACGGCGCTGGCACGGTAGCCTCCCTATTGAGCCCAGGCAAGCTGGATGATCGAATAGAAGGCCACGACCAGCACCGCGAATAGCAGAAACTCCAGTCCCCAGCGCATCACTTTGCGCTTAGTGGATCTGCGCACTCGCTTTACTGAAAGGTCTATCGGCGGCGGCGCATAAAAGCTCCGCCGGCATTCGTTGCAGCGGTATGTCCGCATGCCGCGCCAGCGATAGACAAAATCGAATGTATGGCGATGGCGCGACGGGCGCACATCGCGGCTCTCACATCCCGGACAGATCGGCATTTTGGCTCTTCGGCATCTCCGCCAGGGTCAATAGCGCCACGGCCTGGGCCTCGCACGACCGGCCTTCGCCCACGGGGCCTGTCTTCTCGGCAGTTTTGAACTTCACACTCACGCAAGCCAGCGGCAGATCCACGGCGCGCGCCAGGCTTTCGCGAATGGCGGCGCGAAATTCCTTCAGTTTCGGCCGTTCCAGAATCACGGTCGCATCGACATTGGCCAGCCGGTAGCCGGCTCTCCCGGCAAGCTCTAAAGCATGCCGCAAAAACCGGCGGCTCTCGACGCCTTTCCATTCCGGCGTCGTATCCGGAAAGTGCATACCGATATCGCCCAGCGCAAGCCCGCCGAGAACGGCGTCGGTCACCGCGTGAAACAGCACGTCGGCATCGGAATGTCCGGCCAGCCCGAATTCGCAAGGAATCCGCACGCCGCCGATGATCAAAGGACGGCCCGCTTCGATGCGATGCGTGTCCCAGCCCTGGCCAACGCGAACCGGCGGCAAGTCAGCTTGGGCCATTTCCCGCGAGTTCCAAAGGCGAGTTTTCAAGCGCTAAGTACAGCCGCGCGAGTTCCATGTCGCTGGGCTTGGTGATCTTAATATTGCGGTCGGTGCCGAGCACAACCGAAACTTCGATTTTCTCCAAACGTTCGACCAGCGACGATTCGTCGGTCCCTACAAAAGCATCCGCGCGGGCGCGCTCGAATGCCTGGCGCAGCAGGTCCAGCCGGAAGACTTGCGGCGTTTGCGTGAGGATCAGTCGCTCGCGCGGCAGCGTAGCGCGCACTTTGTTGCGATGCACCTGTTTCACCGTGTCCACCGGAACAATTCCGACAATGGCGGCGCCGGTTTCGCCGGCCTCGCGCAGAACTCGTTCGATCGTCTCTCGCGCGACGAACGGCCGCACCGCGTCGTGTACGGCGACCAAATCGGTATCGCCGGCCACCGCGGCGAGTGCATTCGCCACCGACTCTTGCCGTGTTTCGCCTCCCGGGGCCGTGCGCACAGGCTTCGAGAAATTTTGCGCCTCAAACGTTCCTCGCGCCCAGGCCAGATCCTCCGGCCGCAGCGCCACCAGGATCTCGGAGACCGAGGGCGAGCTGACGAACTTGCGAATCGTATGGACCAGAATCGGCGAGCCGTTCAGCAGCATGAATTGCTTTCTGCTGATGCCCTCTTTTTCCGGCGCGCTGCGTCCCATACGGGTACCCAGGCCGGCGGCCGGGATGATGACAGAGACCTTCATGGGAACTTACATCATACAGGCTGGAAGCCGCGGGGCGAAATCCGCCCTCCAGGGCGGATGGTAATACACTAGACCATGCTCCAAAGCTGTAAGTGGTTATTAGCCGTTTGCTGTGTTGGATTTTTCACGCTGCCTTGCTTCGGCCGCTTGGTCGTGCTGGTAGACCAAGTGGGCTACGAAACCGCCGCGCCCAAACACGCTCTCGTCATGGGCACGGAACAGGACCATCCGCGCACCTTTTCCTTGATCGACACCAGCACCGGGAGAGCAGTGCTAAACGGAAGCCTCGCGCCGGCGGGCCAGGTCAAAGGATGGGGAAAGCGCGTTTTCTGGACCGCCGATTTTTCCTCATGGAAGAAGCCGGGCCATTATGCGCTCGAAGCCAAAGCAGGTTCGGAGGAAGCGCGATCCTGTTCATTCGCCATTAACACCGATCTGCTCGAGCGCAAGACGCTCTCGAATATCATCTATTACTTCAAAGGTCAGCGCGCCGGCGGTTTGCTGGATCGTGCGGACCGCCATCTGCGCCTGCCCAACGGCAAAGGCTTTGTGGATCTGCACGGCGGCTGGTACGATGCCACCGGCGACTACGGCATCCATTTCTCTCAACTAAACTTCACCTCATATTTCAACACTCAACAAGTGCCGCTGGTCGCCTGGTCGCTGCTGAAGAGCTACCGCGTACTCGAATCGCGCAAAGACCCCAACTTCAGCGAATACGAGCGCCGCGCGCTCGCTGAAGGGATTTACGGCGCCGATTTTCTCGTCCGCATGAAGCGGCCACACGGATCGTTTTTCCAGGACATCGACGCTCCGGGAATCAAAAAACTGCCGCAAGACCGCGTTATCGGCAACCCAAACTGGCACCCGCAGATTAAGAAACATCCGGCGGACTCCAGTGGTCATGTTACGGCTGCCACGGGCCCGTATGCGTACCAGGTGAGTTTTCGCTCCGGTGGAGGAATGGCGATTGCGGCGCTTGCACTGGCAAGCACGATGCCGTCGCACGGAGATTTTTCGAACTCCGATTATTTGCAGGCGGCGGAGCAAGCGTTCGCGTTCTTAAGCACTCACAATCGCGAGATCTTGAACGATCACACGGAAAACATTCTCGACGATTACTGCGCGCTCCTGGCGGCTACCGAGCTCTATACGGCGTCACACAAGGAAACCTACCGTAAAGCGGCGGATGCGCGCGCCCGCGGATTGATGTCTCGCCTGATCACAAAAGGACGTTATCGCAACTACTGGCGTGCCGACGATGGAACGCGTCCTTTCTTTAATCCTTCCGATGCCGGTCTACCCGTCATCAGCCTGCTCGAGTATCTTCAAATCGCAACGCCCGCTGCCCAACAAAAGGTGAAAGACGCCGTCCAGCGCTCTCTGCAATTCGAGCTATGGACAACTGCGCAGGTCAATAATCCGTTCGGTTACGCCAGACAGTTGGTACGCATGGGCAACGGGACTGTTCGCACCGCATTCTTCTTTCCGCACGACACCAAGGCCGCTCCCTGGTGGCAAGGCGAAGATGCACGGATCGCCTCGCTGGCCGCGGCTGCGCGCATGGCGGCCCCGCTGTTCCCCAATGACCCTGGCTTCCAGGCAAAGCTGGAGGATTATGCCTGGAATCAGCTTCACTGGATCTTGGGAAGGAATCCGTTTGACATTTGCATGCTGCTGGGAAGCGGGCATCATCACCCGACATACATGTTTTTCCGCTCCTATAAGTACACCAGTGCACCCGGCGCTATCGTAAATGGCATTACCGCCGGTCTGGGCAGCGAAGATAGCATCGCCTGGGACCAGGGCTACGCGGTAACCGGCAAGGATACCGATTGGCGCTGGACCGAACAATGGCTTCCGCACGATGCCTGGTATCTTTACGCGACCAGCCTACCGCATCGTTCCGATGAGCAATCGAAGCGTTAAGGGCCTGGCGAGCCAGACGAATGCACTTCCATAGCATTCACATTAGGAGGCATCGAGTCACTGTCAACCTGCCCTTTCCAACGGCCTTCAACCACCCCCCGCCGAGCTCGCCGCGCGGCGTTCGGCCGCCGGCTGCTGGCGCTCGTCGTATTTGCCGAAAATCATTTTGCCCGCCGTAGTTTGCAGCACGCTGGTCACTGTAATATCCACCGTCTTTGAAATCAGCCGCCGCGCGTTGTCTACCACCACCATGGTTCCGTCCTCCAGATACGCCACGCCCTGGTTGTATTCCTTGCCTTCTTTCGAGATAAAAACCCTCATCGTCTCGCCGGGCAGCACCACCGGCTTCAAGGCATTGGCCAGTTCGTTGGTATTCAGGACCGAGACTCCCTGCACCTGCGCGAGCTTGTTCAGATTGAAATCGTTGGTGACAATCTTCGCTGTCCGGGCTTTTGCCAGCTCGATCAGCTTGCGATCCACTTCCTTCACACCAGGGAAATCTTCATTGGAGATTTCCAAATAGATCGTCGGCATCTTTTGCAAGCGCCGGACCAGATCCAGACCGCGCCGGCCGCGGTTGCGCTTGGCGGTATCGGAGGAATCGGCCACAGTCTGCAGTTCGTGCAGCACGAATTGCGGCACGATCAGCCTGCCTTCGAGAAAACCCGATTCCGCAATATCGGCGATGCGGCCGTCGATAATCACGCTGGTATCGAGGATCTTGCCCATGCCCCCGCCGCCCTTGGAACCAAGCCGGCCGAAGCGGAACGCATGCGATTGCGCGCTTCCGATCAGCAGCCCCAGGTAAGCGCCTGCAACGGGCACAATAATACGGAAAAACTGCCCCTGGTGGCCGCTCATCGCCACCAGAACCAGACCGAGTATGCCGCCCGCGAACGCACCGCCAAGGCCGAATGCGATGGCGCTCGGCGCGGCGCGGCGCAGGCGGCGTTCCCAAAGCAAAACGAAGATAGCGATACCGAAGCCGCAAGCCGCACCAGGACCCGCGTCGAGTCCGAACGGCCGAACAGCGGCGCCTATCCCGGCCAGCAGGGCAGCGAAACAGATTCTAGCGAGGAGGAGTTCCCAGCGTAAGCGGTACAAGAGCACCTCTCAGCAGCGCGCGATTCGCGCCCGCACACGGCATGGGAGCGAATATAGCACTTTTGTCGAGGAAATACCGCTGCACTTACGATCCGCTGGAGGTCGGTTCGAGGTTGGAGAAACTCTCTTTTCGAACTACAGAGCCTTCGCAAGCTCTTCGGCAAACGCGCTGTGGCGCGCGTTCGATTTGCCTTCGGGACGGCGGCCGGAATGGCTTCCGGCTTTGCGTTGGTGCTGTGAGTTGTGGCTGCCGGGAGCTGCCGCGGCGCGCTTATGACGCTCTTCGGCAGGCACGTTCTTGCCGGCGCTTTTAGATTTCGGAGGTTGAGCGGGGTTGGCGCGCAAAAGGCGATCTTCGAGCGGCGCGCGATCAAACCGGCGGATGATGGCGTTCATCTCCTCCTGGTTTGGTGAATCGATAAAGGCGAATCCCTTCGACTCTTGAGTTTCAGGGTTGCGAATTACCTTGATCGCGTCGGCGACCAGGTTTTCCGAGGCCAGCCACGATTGGATATCGTCTGCTGTCACCCAGACAGGGAGGTTTCCGAGAAAGACGGTAAAGCTCATTCGTAATTTTTATGTGCTCCGTGGGGAAGTAACGAGGCGCACCTCGCGGATTCTTTCAGCCGGAGGCTAATAGCATGCTAGCACAAGGTGAGCAAACCGGTAAACACCAAAATACGTCGGATTTCGTTGCTGCACAATGGCTACTGCAATCTTTTGATGCGTGTGACCGGCGTTTCGATGTCTCGAATTTCATCTGGGAGAAGAGTCGCTTTTGAGGCGCTCGCCGCGGTGGAGCACGGCGCTTTCGCCTCCGATTCGCTACGCCACCTGAGCGCGGCGCTCGATTCCCGCAATGCCGGCCTCGCCGCCCAGATCGTCTTCGGATGCCTGCGCTATCGCGCCCAGCTCGATTTTCTCATCCTTCATTATTCGAGCAGGCACGCCGAATCTCTCGATGAGCCGGTTCGCCTCGCTTTGCGCATGGGCATCTTTCAGTTGCGCTATCTGGACCGTGTTCCCGCTCATGCCGCTGTCCACGAAAGCGTCGAACTCGCCAAGCAGCACCGGCGCGCCGCGTCCGGCTTTGCCAATGCCGTACTGCGGAAAGTCACCCGCGAGCCCATAGCATGGCCGGACGAAGCCACCGGGCTTTCCCTGCCAAACTGGCTGCTGGAGCGCTGGAAAGAGCATTTCGGCAGCGACAAGGCGCGCCGGATCGCCCGGGCAGGACTCGAAGAACCGCGGAAGTATGTGGGGCAGACCATCGGGGTTCTGCCAACACGCTTTCAGGACATCGGTTCGCAATCCATCATTCCCCTGCTCGACCTTCAGCCCGGTCAAAGCTACCTCGATCTCTGCGCCGCGCCCGGTAATAAGACCCTGCAAGCACTCGAAACTCCGCTTTCGCTGGCGATCGCCTGCGACATCAGCGAGAAGCGGATGCGCGAAATTTCCCGCGTCTGCCCGCTCGTGATTCTGGACGCCGCGCGGCCGCTGCCGTTCTCGCGATTGTTCGACCGTATTTTCATCGACGCTCCCTGTTCGGGCACCGGCACAATCGCGCGCAACCCGGAGATCAAATGGCGCGTCGAACCCAAGGATTTTGGGCGTTTCGGGGAAAAACAAAGCCGCATTCTCGGCCATGCCTTGCCGCTGCTCGCTCCGCACGGCAAGCTGCTTTATGCAACCTGCTCGCTCGAACCCGAAGAAAACGAGAATGTCGTTCGGCTCGCCCTGGCGGAACATCCGCGGTTGCGCCTTGAGCGCAGCATGTGGCGACTGCCCGGAATGGACGAGGGCGACGGCTTTTTCGCCGCCGTTTTCAGCGTGATACGATCAAGTGATCCCGAAGCCGGATCCTAGAGTAGCGTTGTTTGTGCTTCAAATCGTTCCCTCCATTTTCGCCGCCGATTTCACCCGCTTAGGCGAACAGATCCGCCGCGTCGAGGAGACCGAAGTGGGTATGCTGCACGTGGACATCATGGATGGCCACTTCGTTGCCAACTTCACCATGGGCACCCCGATTACCGAATCGGTGCGGCGCTTCACGCAGTTGAAGCTCGACCATCACTTGATGATCGAGGACCCGGACACCTACGCGCCGATTTTCATCCAAGCGGGCGCCGATTGCGTCAGCGTCCATTACGAGGCCTGCCGCAACCTCGACCGCACCCTGCACATGATTCAAGACCATGGCGCCAGGGCCGGCGTCGTGATCAATCCGGCTACCAACACCGCGCTGCTGAAAGACGTCCTCGATATTGTGGACTACGTTTTGGTCATGAGCGTCAACCCCGGATACGGCGGACAGAAGTTCATTCCCAACTCGCTGAACAAAGTTCGCGAAATATGCCGCTACCGCGCCGAGCGCCATCTCGGCTTCGCCGTCGAGATTGACGGCGGCGTCGGGCCGGAAAATATTGCGGAAGTCGCCCGCGCCGGGGTAGATTGGGTGGTAGCAGGCTCTTCGGTTTTTTCCACGCCAGATCCGGCGCAAGCCGTCCGCGAAATGCTGCGCATCGTGGGCGAGGCAATGTCAGTCAAGGTCTAGTTCTATGCATTCATCGAAATTCCGGCGCGCGCCGGCGATTCTAGCCGCAATGGGAATGGCGTTTCTGACCTCTTGCGTGCACCACTACGAAACACCGATTACCAAGAACACACAGCAGCCCGACAAGGTTCTCTACGACCAGGCGATGAAGGACATCAACCACGGCCGCTACGAGATCGCGCGCATCTCGCTCCAGACGTTGATGAATACATACCAGTCCAGCGAATATCTGGCCAAGGCCAAGCTGGCGATCGCCGATAGCTGGTTTCGCGAAGGCGGCATCAACGGGATGGCCGAGGCCGAAGCCGAGTACAAGGATTTTATTCTGTTCTATCCCAATATGCCCGAAGCCGCCGAAGCGCAGTATCGAGTGTGCAATATCCATTACAAGCAGATGGACGGCAGCGACCGTGACTGGACACAGACCCTCCGCGCCAACGACGAATGCAAGGCTGTATTGACCCAGTTTCCGAACAGCAAGTACGCCCCTATGGCCCTGCAGAAGCTGCGCAACATTCAGGAGAGCCTGGCCGATCACGAATTCGTAGTGGGCCATTTTTATTTCCGCCATGATATGAATCCGGCGGCGGCCAACCGCCTCAATGCGCTGGTCAACCAATATCCGCTGTTCAGCAAAGCGGATGAGGCGCTCTATGAGGCAGGCATCTCGTATGGGCAAATGGGGCCGCGCTTCCGCAAGCGTGCCGGCCAAATGTTTTCCCGAATCGTCCAAGACTACCCGCTGAGCGCGCGCGCCGATGATGCCAAAAAGAAGCTGAAAGACCTGGAATTGCCGATTCCTCAGGCCAATCAGGAAGCCGCGGCTCGCGAAGAGTACAACGAGAAGCATTATCAGGCTCCCAGCATGCTCGCACGCATGACCGGTTGGTTGCACAGCGGCCCTGACGTGCGCCACGCATCCCAAATTGGGCAGCCGACTATGCACCGTCCTGTGCGGACTTATCCATTGAGTATTCCGCTGGTCCATACCGAAACCGCAAGCGCAACCGGTTCCGCTACCGGCACAGCCGCCTTGAGCGCCACTACCGTGGGCGCGAGCGATAACGCGCTGGAGCAAAAGCCGGATGCCAGGACCGTCGCCGGCACACAGACGCCTTCGGTTCAGAAGCAGCCGCTCCCCACCAACCACGACAAGGCGTTAAAGAAGTACCAGAAAAGAGAAGCCAAGCTGCGGGCCAAGCAGCTCAAGAAAATAGAGAAGGAACGGGCAAAGGCAAAGAAGAAGCAGCACAACAAGAAGGAGCGCGAGGCGGCGAAACAGAATCCCGGCCAGGGTGGCGTCTATTCCAACCCGTCCGGGTCCGGTGCCACGCAGCAGCAATGAGC